>JACZJD010000156.1 GCA_014860725.1 Aquamicrobium sp. | reverse complement strand
CATCCGTGTCGCAGCCCGCCACCCATGCGGCGCAAGGCGCACGGCGCGGCCGCGTCGCCATCCTCACCGGCTGCGCCCAGTCGGTGCTGGAGCCCGGCATCAACGAGGCGACGGTGTCGCTCCTGACCCGCCTCGGCGTCGAGGTGGTGGTGCCGCAGGGCGAGGGCTGCTGCGGCGCGCTGGTCCACCACATGGGCCGCGAGGAGGACGCCCTGGCGGCGGCGCGGAAGAACGTCGATGCCTGGACGAGGGTGCTGGAGGCGGATGGTCTCGACGCCATCGTCGTCACCGCCTCGGGCTGCGGCACCACGATCAAGGATTACGGCTTCATGCTCAGGCTCGACCCCGCCTATGCCGGCAAGGCGGCCAGGGTCTCGGCGCTGGCGAAGGACGTGACCGAATATCTCGCCACGCTCGACCTGCCGGAGCCCGCGCTGCGGCCGGGCCTCACCGTCGCCTATCATTCCGCCTGCTCGCTCCAGCACGGCCAGAAAGTGACCCGCCAGCCCAAGGACCTCTTGGCGCGCGCCGGCTTCACCGTCAGGGAGCCGGCGGAGGCGCATCTGTGCTGCGGCTCCGCCGGCACCTACAACATCCTCCAGAACGAGATCGCGACCGCCTTGCGCGACAGGAAGGTCGCGAACATCGAGGCGCTCGGCGCCGATGTCGTGGCCGCCGGCAATATCGGCTGCATCACCCAGATCGCGGCGGGCGCCCGCCTGCCGGTCGTCCACACCGTGCGCCTGCTCGACTGGGCCTATGGCGGCGCGCGCCCCGAAAGCCTGCCGGAAAATACCGCCTGAGCGGCGCCGCGAAAAAGGCGGGACGGCTTTCGGCCATCCCGCCTCTTCGATGCAGGCCCGTTCCCCAACGGGCCGTCCGAGCCGTCCCCCGGCTGCGATTCGGCTTTACATTACCACGACGGTCGTCCCCACGGGCACCCGTTCGTAAAGATCGATGACGTCCTCGTTGCGCATGCGGATGCAGCCCGAGGACACGGCCCCGCCGATGGTCCACGGCTGGTTGGTGCCGTGGATGCGGTAGAGGGTCGAGCCGAGATAGAGCGCGCGCGCGCCCATCGGGTTCTCGATGCCGCCCTTCATGTGGGCGGGCAGGATGCGGCCCTTCTTCCTCTCGCGCTCGATCATCTCCGCCGGCGGCCGCCAGTCGGGCCACTCGGCCTTGCGCGTCACCTTGTGCGAGCCGGCCCATTCGAAGCCGGGCTTGCCGGTGCCGACGCCGTAGCGCCGCGCCTTGCCGTCCTTCTCCACGAGGTAGAGGAAGTTCTCGCGGGTGTCGATGACGACGGTGCCGGGCTTGTGCGGCCCGTCATAGTCCACCACCTGCGGCAGGAATTTCGGGTCGATCCGCGGCACCGCGTTGCGCGGCGCGCTCTGCACCGCTGCCGTGCGCACCCGGTCCGGCGCGCGCTCGCGCACCGTCGGCGGAACGGCCGCTCTCTGCCGCTCGCGCACCACCGGCTCGGGTGCGACGCGCACGCTGTAGCCGGCGGGAACGCCGCCC
>JACZJD010000155.1 GCA_014860725.1 Aquamicrobium sp. | reverse complement strand
GCTGGTGACGCGCGCGCTGGCGCGGTTCCCCTCGGCCACCGTGTCGCGGGCCTACGGCTCGACAGAGGTTCCGCTCGTCTGCCCGGGCGTGCGCGAGCGCGCCGAGGCCGGGCTGCGCGCCACGACCGACGGCGAGTGCACGGCCGAGCTCAGGCTCCTCGGCGAGGACGATACGCCCGTGGCCGAGGGCAGCCCGGGCGAGATCGCGGTGCGCGCGCCGCACATGCTTCTGGGCTATCTCGACCCGGCCGACGAGGAAGGCTGCTTCACCGGCGACGGCTTCTTCCGCATGGGCGATCTCGGCCGGCTGGTCGACGGGCGGTTCCTCGAGATCACCGGGCGCAAGAAGGACATCATCATCCGCAAGGGCGAGAACATCAGCCCGCTCGAGATCGAGAACGCGCTGGCGCGCCATCCCGGCGTCCGCCAGAGCGCCGTCGTCGGCATGCCCGACGCCGAGCGCGGCGAGATGGTCGTGGCCGTCGTGCTGCCGGCCGACGGCGCCGGCTTCGACTTCGCGGAGATGACGCGGCACCTGCAGACGCTGGGGCTGGCGCGGCAGAAATTCCCCGAGCGCCTGCATCTGGTGGACGCCATGCCGATGACGACGGTCGGGAAGATCGACAAGAAGGAGCTGAGGGCGATGGTGGCCGAAACGGAGGGAGTCGGGTCTTGACGACGCTCTATCTCTACGCAGTCTTCAACGGCGTCGTCCTCGGCATGGCGATCTTCCTGGTCGCAGCCGGCCTGACGCTCGCCTTCGGCATCATGAAGATCTTCAACTTCGCCCACGGCGCCTTCTTCATGATCGGCGCCTACATCGCCCATGCCGTCACCGGGCAGGAAGCCTCGTCGCTGCCGCTGTTCCTCGGCGCCGCGCTGGTGGCGGCGCTCGCGGTCGGCGGCATCGGCATCCTGACGGATCTCGCCATCTTCCGGCGGCTCGGCAACGTGCCGCACGAATACACGCTGATGGCCGCCTTCGGCATCATGCTGTTCTGCACCGGGGCGGCGCGCATCGCCTTCGGCCAGTCCGTCCACGCCATCTACCCGCCGGAGGCGATCGGCGGCTTCTCCAATGTCGACTTCCTCGTCTCGCACTACGGCCTGTTCATCATCGCCTCGGGCCTCGTCGTCTTCCTGGTGCTGGAGATCGGCCTCAACCGCATCTGGTTCGGCAAGATGATCTTCGCGGTGGCGCGCGATCCGTGGATGGCCGACGTCATCGGCCTGCGCGTCCAGCGCCTCAAGCTCGCCTCGGTGGCGATCAGCTTCGCGCTGGCGGGGCTGGCCGGCGGCATCCTCGTCGCCAACCAGTCGCTGTCGCTCGACCTCGGCCACTCCTACCTGCTCCTCGCCTTCTGCGCGGTCATCGTCGGCGGCCTCGGCTCGATCAAGGGCGCCTTCATCGCCTCGCTGATCTTCGGCCTCGCCGAAAGCCTGAACTCGGTGGTGCTGCCGACCATGCCGGGCATCGGCTCCTATGCGCTGCTGATCGTTCTCGTCCTGATCCGCCCGCAGGGCATCTATCCGGAGCTGTCGCAATGAACCGGATCGCCCAGATCGCGCTGCTGCTGCTTCTCGCCGCCTTCCTGTTCGCGCCCTTTCTGGTCAATCCGGGGCTCGTGTTCATCGCCGGCTTCGCGCTGATCCAGATCGTCTTCGCGCTGTCGTGGAACCTGCTGTTCTCCTATGCCGGGCTGATCTCGTTCGGCCATGCCGCCTTCTTCGGCGTCGGCGCCTACATCTCGGCCGTGGTGCTGCGCGACGGCCACGGCATCCATTTCGTGCTGGTCATCCTGATCTGCGCTGTCGCCGGGGCGGTCGCCGCGCTGCTCGTGGCGCTGGTGGTGCTCCGCCGCGCGAGCGGCGTCCAGTTCGCGGTGCTGACGCTCGCGCTTTCCCAGCTCATCGTCGTGCTGATCGGCTATTCGTCGCTTCTCGGCCATGACGAGGGCATCGCCGCCATCCCGCGCCCGGTGATGGAGTTCGGCCTGTTCACGCTCGACCTCAACCGGCCGCTGACCAACTACTATTTCGTGCTGGCGATCTGCCTGCTGGCGGTCGGGTTGATGTGGCTCCTCGTCAAGGGGCATATGGGCCGCGCCATGCAGGCGGTGCGCATCGACGCCGAGCGCGCGGCCTTCATCGGCATCGACGTGTGGCGCGTGCGCGTGGTCGCCTTCACCATATCGGGGGCATTCGCGGCGGTGGCGGGCGCGCTGCTGGCGCCGTGGGGCCAGATCGTCACGCCCGACTACGTCAACTGGCTGCAATCGGCCCAGCCGCTGTTCGCAGCGCTGCTCGGCGGCGCCGGCTTCTTCTGGGGCCCGGTCGTCGGCGTCCTCGGCCTCAGCGGCATCAACTACCTGACGCGCACCTTCGCCGGGCTGTCGGAGGTCCTGGTGGGCGCAAGCCTGATCCTCGTGGTGCTGCTCGCGCCGCAGGGCGTCCTCGGCGCCGTTCGGCAGTTCGCCCGCCGCCGCGGCGGCGGCAATCCCGGAGGCCGGCCATGATCCTCGACGTCCACGGCGTCGAGATGAGCTACGGCGCGCTCAAGGTCCTGCACGGCATCTCCCTCGGCGTGGAGCCGTCGGAGACCTTCGCCATCATCGGCCCCAACGGGGCGGGCAAGACGACGCTGTTCAAGGTGCTGACCGGCGAGGCGATGCCGACGGCCGGCACCATCCGCTACAAGGGCCAGGACATCACGCGGCTGCCGGCCCACCAGCGCGCGCGCCGGGGGTTCGGCCGCACCTTCCAGGTCGCGCGCGTGTTCAACGAGCTCGACCTGCGCACCAACGTCGTCGTGGCGGTTGAGTCGCGCCTGCGCTATTCCGGCGGCAGCCCCGGCCGCTGGTGGCGATGGAAGCCGACGGCCGCGGTGCGGGCGGAAGCCGAGGAGATCCTGGAGCGCTTCGGCTTCGCGCGCCGGCGCTGGCATGACGAGGCGAGCTACCTGTCGCACGGCGACCGCAAGCGGCTCGAATTCTGCGTGGCCCTCGCCACCCGCCCCGAAATCCTGATGCTGGACGAGCCGACGGCCGGCATGTCGCCCTCCGACCGCAGGGAGATGACCCAGCTCCTGCTGCGGCTGAAGGCGGAGACGGGCATCACCATCCTGATGACCGAGCACGATATGGACATCATCTTCGAGCTCGCCGACCGCCTGATGGTGCTGAACTTCGGCGAGGTGCTGGCCATGGGCGCGCCGCAGGCCGTGCGCGACGACGCCACGGTGCGCAGGGTCTATCTCGGGCAAGGCCACCATCCGGGGCATCGTCATGCTTGAGCTGGAGCGCATCGACGCCTTCTACGGGCAGGCGCACATCCTGCACGACATCTCGCTCAAGGTCGGCGAGCGCGAGCGGCTGGCCGTCATCGGCCGCAACGGCGCCGGCAAGAGCACGCTGCTGAAAAGCATCATGAACGCCGGCCCCGCGGTTCGCGGCACGGTGTCGCTCGACGGCCGGGCGCTCGGCCGCACCAGCGCGAGCGACCGCGTCCGGCTCGGCCTGTCGCTGGTGCCGGAGGACCGGCGCATCTTCACCCACATCACGGTGGCCGAGAACCTGCTTCTCGCCCAGCACGGGACCGGCCGTGGCAGGGAACTGCCGTCGGTCGAGGAGGTCGTCGAGCGGTTCCCGATGCTGAAGGACCTGCTCGGCCGGCTGGGCGGGCAGCTTTCCGGCGGCCAGCAGCAGGTGCTGGCGATCGCCCGCTCGATCGCGGCGCGGCCGCGCCTCATGCTGCTCGACGAGCCGACGGAGGGGCTCGCCCCGGTGATCGTCGAGGATCTCGCCGTCAAGGTGGTGGAGGCGTGCGAGGCCTACGGCATCGCGCTGGTCCTCGCCGAGCAGAACCTGTGGTTCGCGCGCCAGTGCACGTCGCGCGTGCTGCTGCTCGATTCGGGCAGGACGGTGTTCGCCGACGACTGGGCGGCGTTCGACCGGGCATCCGACCTTGTCGACCGCTATCTGGCGGTCTAGGACCTTTACCCGCGCCGGGCAAACGCGAACGAGGGGACAATGGCGTCATCCGAACCAGCCGACGGAAACGTGGACGGCACCCAGGCGATCCGCCGGGCCGCGGCGATCCTGCGCTGCATCGGCCGCGGAAACGCGCGCGGCGTCAGCCTCGCCTCCATCGCCGGGACGCTCCGGCTGCCGCGCTCGACCACCCACCGCATCATCAAGTGCCTCGTGGAGGAGGGGCTGGTCAGGCACGAGCAGAAGCAGCGCACCTACGTCATCGGGCGGCTGACCTATGAGCTCGGCCAGGCGGTGACGAACGACATGATCGACATCGCCCGCTGGCGCGGCGCGGTCGACAACGTGGCGCGGCGCACCGGCGTCACCGCCTATCTGATGAGCCGCAGCGGCGTCGAGGCGACCTGCGTGCTGAAGACGGACGGCAATTCGGTGATCCGCGTCATCCCGGTGGATGTCGGCCAGCGCCGGTTCCTCGGCGTCGGCGCGGGCTCGACCGCGCTGCTCGCCGCCCTCGACCCCGACACCTGCGAGCGCATCATCCGCATGATCGCGCCGTCGCTCAACGGCTATCCCGGCCTCGACGAGCAGGTGGTGCGGCGGCTGGTGGAGGAAACCCGCGCGACGGGCTTCGCCCTCAGCCGGAGCAACGTCGTCAGGGACGTGATCGGCATCGGCATGGCCATCCCGCAGGAAGACGGCCCGTCCTCGCTGGCGCTCAGCATCGCCGCGCTCGCCTCGCAGACCAACGACCAGGCGGTCGAGCGGTGGAAGGCGATCATCCGCGAGGAAGTGGAGGCCGTATGCCGCGCATCCGGAAACCGGGACAGCCGGTGAGCCGCGCCGCGGAGGGCCAGAGCGGGCTCCGGCCCGGGCGGTTTCGCGCTGACGCCGCCATGCGCGACGCCGGCCGTTTTGATTCCACGCGACGCCAAAAGGCGTAGCGTCCAGCCCTCGACATCACCTCTCATCCGCCGGTACCACCTTCGCCCCTTAGGCGGCGGTGCAGTCGCTTGTGCCGAGACGCCGCCCCTGCGTCATCCCGGCCAAGGGCGCGCAGCGCCCGCAGAGCCGGGACCCATTGGCCGGACAATCGTCAGGCACGGCCCGGTCCTCGCCTCGGCGCATATCAGGACCGTATCGCAAACCCTGAACCCGGCCGTGCCGCTCAATGGGTCCCGGCTCTCCCTCGCTCCGCTCGGTCGGCCGGGATGACGCGGGGGCGGCGTCCCGCCACAGACGATTGCCCGCCGTGAACGGGGAGAAGGGAAAGCGGCAACGTTGCGGCCATCCGCCCTCTTCCATCTACGGCGAGGCGATCGCAGCTATCGCATATCGGAAATGACCTCGCCCGCCGTCATCCCGGCCAAGGGAGCGCAGCGACCGCAGAGCCGGGACCCCATTGGCCGCACCATCGTCGAGCGCGGCCCGGTCCTCACGCTGGCGCACTTCAGGATCGTCTCGCGAACCTTGAACCCGGCCGTGCCGCTCAATGGGTCCCGGCTCTCCCTCGCTTCGCTCGGTCGGCCGGGATGACGCGGCGGCGGCGTCCCGCCACAGGCGATTGCCCGCCGTGAACGGGGAGAACAGGAAATCGGCAAGGTGGCGGCAG
>JACZJD010000154.1 GCA_014860725.1 Aquamicrobium sp. | reverse complement strand
GATCATCGAGCGCATGGAGCAGGAGGGCATCGTCGGCCCGGCCAACCATGCCGGCAAGCGCGAGATCCTGGTGCCGACCGAGGAGGACAAGTTCTGAGACGGCGCAACCGAACGGCCCCCGCCCCGTTGTGGAGCGACGGGCCGGCCCCATTTCGGCCCAACTGGACGCCTAACCGACAAGGAAGCAATCGAGGTTGACAGCGATGGATGACATGGCGAGGGCGACGATGTCGCGGCGGCGGTTTCTGGGCAATGCGGGGCTTGCGCTCGGCGTGCTCGCACTCGGCCAGTTCGCCGGGCCGTGGCTTGCGACCGGCCATGCCCAGGCTGCGGCGGCGCAACGCATCGCCGATCATTTCGCGCGCGTGCGCACCATGATGGGCGAGTTCGTGCAGTTCGGCCCGCGCGGCGAGCAGACCGGCGGCAAGTTCTACATCGAGCGGCCGGGCAAGCTGCGCTTCAACTACGAATCGCCGGCGACGTTCAAGGTGACGTCGGACGGCACCACGCTGGTACTGGAGAACACCAAGCTCAAGACCGCCGACGTCTACCCGCTGTCGAAGACGCCGCTCAAGCTCCTGCTCGACGACCGCATCGACCTCTCGGACGGCAAGGTGCGCAGCGTCAAGGAAGAGGCCGATCTCACGACGATCCAGCTCGCCGACAAGTCGGTGTTCGGCGATTCGACCATCACGCTGATGTTCGACCCCGCCTCCTACGAGCTGCGCCAGTGGACCATCACCGACGCCCAGGGCAAGGACACCACGGTGATGATCTTCAACGTGCAGGAGGGCGTGCGTTTCGACCCCTCCGTGTTCGCGATCGACCATCGCCGCATCCAGGAAATGCAGCAGCCCGGCCAGCGCTGAGCCGCTGGCCGCGCCTCCGGCCGGGCTTGCGGGCCCGTTCCTCCCGTCGAGCCATCCGGCTGTGGATCGCCGGCCATCCGAGAGCAGGCTTCGCCTTGCCTGATGCCGTCCCGGCTGGCACAAGGGGGCCGTCTCCCCTCCGGTGCCGGACCTTCCCCATGGCTTTCACCATCGCGACCTGGAACATCAACTCCGTGCGGCTGAGGATGCCGCTGGTCGAGCGCTTCCTCGCCGAGTACCGGCCGGACGTGCTGTGCCTGCAGGAGACGAAGTGCCCGGACGCGCTGTTTCCGCTTTCGGCCTTCCGCAAGGCCGGCTACGAGCACATCGAGATCAGCGGCCAGAAGGGCTATCACGGTGTCGCGACCGTGGCGCGCCGGCCGCTGGAGGTGGTCGAGAAGCGCCGCTTCTGCGACATCGAGGACTGCCGGCATCTCTCCGTCCATGTCGAGGCGGGCGGGCGGAAGATCCTGCTGCACAATTTCTACGTGCCGGCCGGCGGCGACGAGCCCGACCCCGAGATCAATCCCAAGTTCCGCCACAAGCTCGACTTCGTGGCGCAGATGCACGACATCCCGGCGCTCGAAGGCGACGGGCTGTCCTCGGTGCTGGTCGGCGACCTGAACATCGCGCCGCTCGAGACCGACGTCTGGTCGCACCGGCAGCTCCTGAACGTCGTCTCGCACACGCCGGTCGAGACCACGAGCTTCGAGGCGATGCGCCGCGCCGGCAACTGGGTCGACCTGATGCGCCAGGCGATCCCGCCCGAGGAGAAGCTCTACACCTGGTGGAGCTACCGCGCCCAGGACTGGGCGGCCTCCGACCGCGGCCGCCGGCTCGACCACGTCTGGTCGTCGCCCAACCTCGCGCCGGCGCTCGCCGGCGTCGAGGTGCTGCGTCACGCGCGCGGCTGGGAGCGCCCGTCCGACCACGTGCCGGTCATCGCCCGCTTCGATCTGGAGTAGGGAAGCGCTCAGTCCGCGAAGCGGGGGGCGACGGTCTCGATCTTCTTCAGGAAGGCTTCGAGGTCCTGCAGCATGCGGGCATGGAGCCGGGCCGCGACCTCGGGATATTCCTGCAGGATGCGGCGGAACAGCGAGCGCGACAGGCGGATCGCCTCGACGTCGGTCTCGGCGGCGGCGAAGGTGAGGCGCTTGCCCGGCGCGATCAGCGCCAGCTCGCCGAGGATCGCGCCTTCGCCGAGCCGCGACAGGGCGACGGCCTGGCCGCCGCCGTCGCGGTAGAGCACGACCCGGCCGGAGACGACGACATAGGCGCAGTCGGCGGCGGCACCCTCGTGGAAGATCTCGCGCCCGGCGGGAAAGCGCACCGATTCGGCGCCGAAGGCCAGAAGCCGCAGCTGCTCGTCGGTCAGCTCGGAGAAGAGGCCGACCCCGGACAGGATGCGGATATCGTCGTCAAGCGCCAAGACACTGTCCCCGGTTGCGCCCCTGCCCTCCAGACCGCCGCATCGTCTCACGGAAACGACGGAACGGTCTATCTCCTTGTTTTTCACGCCGTTCCGCGCGCGAGGCGTCCCTCGCGCGGCGGGAACCGCTCAAGGTTCTTCAACCGCGTGCGGCGGACAGTCAAGGGACGAGCTTGTAGCCGCCGCTTTCCGTCACAAGAATCTCGGCATTGGAGGGATCGCGCTCGATCTTCTGGCGCAGGCGATAGACGTGGGTTTCGAGCGTGTGGGTCGTCACGCCGGAGTTGTAGCCCCACACCTCCTCGAGCAGCACGTCGCGCGTCACCACCTTCTGCTCGGCGCGATAGAGGTACTTGATGATCGAGGCTTCCTTCTCGGTCAGCCGCACCTTGCCGCCCCTGGGGTCGGTCAGCAGCTTCTGGCTCGGCTTGAAGGTGTAGGGGCCGACGGTGAAGGTGGCGTCCTCGCTCTGCTCGTGCTGGCGCAGCTGGGCGCGAATGCGCGCGAGCAGCACGGCGAAGCGGAACGGCTTGGTGACGTAGTCGTTGGCGCCCGATTCGAGGCCGAGAATGGTGTCGGAATCGGTGTCGTGGCCGGTCAGCATGATGATCGGCGCCTTGAAGCCGCTCTTGCGCAGCATCTTCACCGCCTCGCGGCCGTCCATGTCGGGCAGGCCGACATCCATGATCAGCAGGTCGACGATGCCGGCGCGCGCCGCCTGGATGCCCTTGGCGGCCGTGTCCTCCTGCAGCACGGAAAACTCCTCGTAGAGCGAAAGCTGCTCCACCAGCGTTTCGCGCAGGTCGGCGTCGTCGTCGACGATGAGGATGGTGCGTGCGGTCATGGTCTTTCCGTTTTCGTCTTTCCGGTTTCAGGGCGCCTTGCCGGCGACCCTTCCCCTTTTGGGGGCGCGGTTGACCGCGGCCCCGGTTTATGCGGAAGCTCGGTGCGCCATTAAAGACGATCACGGCGATTTGTTCCACGGTGAGATCATATCCGAAATATGGCGGAAACGGTGCGGCGAAGGCGCGCGGGCGCAACCCTGCCGCGAAAATCGTCGTCCGGCCGCGTCCCGGCCGCCCGTCGCAGGGCATCCTGCAATGGGCGGGAGCGACCTTTCCCTGCGCGCTCGGGCGCGGCGGCATCGCGGCGATCAAGCGC
>JACZJD010000153.1 GCA_014860725.1 Aquamicrobium sp. | reverse complement strand
CGTCGCCGCGATGGCGGCCGAAACCGGCGCGACCGAGCAGTGGGCACGCTTCAACGTCGCCATCGCCGCCTCGATGCTGCGCGAGGCGGCGGCGCTGACCACCCAGGTCGCGGGCGAGGTGATCCCCTCGGACAAGCCCGGCTGCCTGTCGATGGCGGTGCGCGAACCGGCCGGCGTCGTCCTCGGCATCGCGCCGTGGAACGCGCCCGTCATTCTCGGCGTGCGCGCCATCGCGACGCCGCTGGCCTGCGGCAACAGCGTGGTGCTCAAGGCATCCGAAATCTGCCCAATGACCCAGGGGCTGATCGTCGAGGCGCTGGAGGAAGGCGGCGCGCCCGCGGGCGTGGCGAATCTGGTGACCAACGCGCCGGAGGACGCCGGCGAGATCGTCGGCGCGCTAATCGACCATCCCGCGATCCGCCGGATCAACTTCACCGGATCGACCAAAGTGGGGCGGATCATCGCCGAACGCGCCGCGCGGCAGTTGAAGCCCGCGCTGCTGGAGCTCGGCGGCAAGGCCCCGCTTCTCGTGCTGAAGGACGCCGACCTCGACGAAGCCGTGAAGGCTGCGATCTTCGGCGCCTTCTTCAACCAGGGCCAGATCTGCATGTCGACCGAACGCATCATCGTCGCGCCCGAGGTGGCGGACGAATTCGTCGCCCGCTTCACCGAGCGCGCGGCGGCGTTGCAGGCCGGCGATCCGCGCGAGGCGCGTGCGCCGCTCGGCGCGGTGGTCGATGTCCTGACCGTGCGCAAGGTGAGCGCGCTGATCGACGATGCAGTCGCGAAGGGCGCGCGGGTCTACAGCGCCGGACCGGCGCAAGGCGTGCTGATGCCGGCGCAGGTGGTGGACCGCGTCAGCGCGGACATGCGCATCTATGCCGAGGAAAGCTTCGGCCCGGTCGTCGCCATCCTGCGCGCGGAGGACGAGGAAGACGCGGTCCGGCTCGCCAACGACACTGGATACGGCCTTTCGGCGGCGGTCTTCACCCGCGACATCGCGCGCGGCCTCGGCCTGGCGAGACGGATCAGGTCCGGCATCTGCCATATCAACGGACCCACGGTGCACGATGAGGCGCAGATGCCCTTCGGCGGCACCAAGGAGTCGGGCTATGGCCGCTTCGGCGGCAAGGCGGGGATCGCCGAGTTCACCGAACTGCGCTGGATCACCGTCGAGACGCAGCCGGGGCACTATCCCCTTTGACCCGATCTTCGCCCGCACCGAGCCATCGCGTGGAAGCCCCTGCCCGCCGGCTTCGGGGAAAGACCGGATGACGGACGATCCCGACACCGTGGAGGAGCTTTCCCGCACCGGATCCGGCAAGTTCATGGAGCGCCCTCTGCGGCAGGAGGCGTCGAAGCCGCAAGCGCGCCGGACGCCGGGTCGGCCTTGCGGGCAAAGTCGCGGGCCTCGTCGGGAGCGGCCCCCAGCCCGCCCGAGGCCAACCGGTCGAGCCGGGGCAGGTCGAGGTCGGGAAAGTCGCGCGCGACGAGGACTGGCAGCGGAACTCCCGTCTCCATCGTCTCCGCGCAGAGCGCCTCGATCCTCGCCTGCGCCTCAGGGCGCGGCATGTGCCGGGCAAGGGCGAAGCTATAGGCCTCGGCATGGATCAGCCCGCCGCCCGCCTTTAGCCCCCGCGCCATCGCCTGGGCATCCGGCATGATCCGGCCGGCAATATTGAGGGCCAGCGTCAGCGCCCGTCCGGTCGAGATGCAAAGCTGCGGCAGCGTCAGCCACTCGACGAACCAGGCCGCGCCGTCGCGCTGCTGGCGATGGATGCCCGCGGCTTGAACCGCCGACGAAAGCGCCGCGGCGTGGCGGGCCAGCGCGACCAGCACCGAAGGCCCGACCGGATTGCGCTTCTGCGGCATGGTGGAGGAGCCGCCCGCCCCGTCGACCATCACCTCGCCGATGTCCGACTGGGCCAGCAGGATCAGATCCTCGCCCATCTTGCCGAGGCTCGCCGTCAGCCCGGCCATCCACGCGGCGAACGCGCCGATGTCGTCGCGCTCGGTGTGCCAGCTATGGCCGGGATCAGCCAGCCCGAGCGCCTCGGCCAGCGCCGCCCGCACGGTGGGGCCGG
>JACZJD010000152.1 GCA_014860725.1 Aquamicrobium sp. | reverse complement strand
GACGACGACGGCCCGGCGCCGGTCGGCTTCGGCGACGATATCCCGGCGTTCATGAAGATCACCACCAAGGTGTGACCCGCGGCCGAAATTGTCGCGCAAACTTCGGACAGAACATGAAAAAGGCGGCCCAAGACCGCCTTTTTCCTATGCTTTCCCGATCCGGCGATCTCAGTCGTCGCGATAGACCTTCTCGCGGCGCTCGTGGCGCTCCTGCGCCTCGATCGACAGCGTGGCGATGGGCCGGGCGTCGAGACGCTTGAGCGCGATGGGCTCGCCCGTCTCCTCGCAATAGCCGTAGGTGCCCTCGTCGATCCGCTGCAAGGCGGCGTCGATCTTGGCGATCAGCTTGCGCTGGCGGTCGCGCGCCCGCAATTCGATGGCCCGATCGGTCTCCGAGGAGGCGCGGTCGGCGAGATCGGGCAGGTTGGCGTTTTCCTGCTGGAGAATTTCCAGCGTCTCGCGCGCTTCGCGCAGGATTTCGTTCTTCCAGGAA
Organism: Aquamicrobium sp.; assembly: GCA_014860725.1. The sequence continues at coordinate 2,877 of JACZJD010000152.1, read as the reverse complement.
ACGAGCTTGGTGCGGAAGTAGGCCTTCTGCCGCTCGTTCATGAAGGGCTCGTCTTCACTGGGAACGTAATCGGTTTCGACACTTGCGGACATTCGACTCAATCCCAAGGCAGATTTCCGGGCGCTCTATATATTCGCGCCCCTGCGCCTGCACAAGCATCAAGGTAAATCCCCTCACGCATTTGTCAGTATATCCGGGCGGTTGCGCGTGAAGGTGCACGCAGCTAAACCGGGCGGGACCATGCGAGAAACGGCCCAGTCGGGTCGGGGGGAATGCAAGCGATGACCCGGCTCTATCTCCTGAGACATGCAAAGGCCCGCTGGGCCGAGCCCGGCTCGCGCGACTACGACCGCTCGCTCGATCCCAAGGGGCACGACGACGCCGGCCAGCTCGGCGCGACGATGCTGGAGGCGGGCTACGTGCCCGACACGGTGCTGTGCTCCGGCGCGCGGCGGGCGCGCGAGACATGGGCGGGGGTCTCCAGGGCGCTTCCGGTCGCCGACGTGCGCTTCATCGACGGGCTCTACAGCTCGGACGCCGCCGGCTATCTCGACATCGTGCGCGAGGCGGGCGCGGACCGCGCCATTCTCGTCGTCGGCCACAACCCGATGATGGAGGACCTCGCCACGGCGCTGTCGCGCGCCGGCGAGGAAAGCGCGCTCGCCGCCGTCGCCCACGGCTTCCCGACCTGCGGGCTCGCGGTGCTGCGCTTCTCGACGCCGCTCTCGGCGATCAAGCCGGAGGACGGCTATCTCGAGGCGTTTCTGGTGCCGTAGAGGCGTTAAGGGAGTAAGGGAGTAGGGGAATAAGGGAAAAGAACAGAGGCTGCGGGTCTCCGTTGCCCGCTTCGTCATCCTGCCCCTATTGCCTACTTCCCTTCCCCTACTCCCTTACTCCCCTACTCCCTTATTCCCCTACTCCCTTAGTTTCCCTTCCCCTCCTCCCCCGCATTGCCTATATCCGGCGCACGATGAGCGCGGGACCTTTTCCTTGGCAGGGCTGACCACCTTCGGCGACGAGGCGCGGATCGCGCTCGACACGCTGGCCGGGCGTGCGGCCGGGCTCGTCACGCCGTCGCTCCGGCTGGGCGTCACCGGCCTGTCGCGTGCCGGCAAGACCGTGTTCATCACCGCGCTCGTCCACAACCTCGTCCATGGCGGCCGCCTGCCGCTGTTCGAGGCGCAGAAGAACGGCCGCATCGCCCGCGCCTATCTCGAGCACCAGCCGGACGATGCCGTGCCGCGCTTCCAGTACGAGGACCATGTCGCGGCGCTCGTCGACCGGCGCGTATGGCCGGACTCGACGCGGGCGATCTCGGAACTCCGGCTGACCATCGACTATGAATCCGCCTCCGCATGGGGGCGCATGTTCTCGCGCGGCAGGCTCGCGCTCGACATCGTCGACTATCCCGGCGAATGGCTGCTCGACCTGCCGCTTCTCGGCAAGGATTTTTCCGCGTTCTCGCGCGAGGCGACCGAGCTCGCGCAGCTTGCCGTGCGCGCCGACCTTTCCGCCGGCTGGCTGGCGCTGGCCGAGGCCGCCGATCCCGACGCGCCGACCGACGAGATGGCGGCGCGGCAGCTGGCGGAGAGCTTTGCCGCCTATCTCAGGGCCTGCAAGGAGGACGGGCGGGCGCTCTCCACGCTGCCGCCCGGCCGCTTCCTGATGCCGGGCGACCTCGACGGCTCGCCGGCGCTGACCTTCTCGCCCTTGCCGCGGCTCAGGGAAGGCAAGCCGAAACCCGGCTCGCTCGCGGCGATGATGGAGCGCCGCTACGAGGCCTACAAGACGCACGTGGTGAAGCCGTTCTTCCGCGAGCACATCACGCGGCTCGACCGCCAGATCGTGCTGATCGACGCCATGCAGGCGCTGAACGCCGGGCCCGACGCCGTCGCCGACCTCGAACGGGCGCTGACCGAGATCCTCGCCTGCTTCCGCGCCGGGCGCGGCTTCTTCCTCAGCGACCTGATCTCGCGCCGCATCGACCGCATCCTGATCGCCGCGACCAAGGCCGACCACATCCACCACGAAAGCCACGACCGGCTGCAGGCCATCGTGCGCCGCCTCACCGACCGCGCGGTCGAGCGGGCGCGCTTCTCGGGCGCCGAGGTCGATGCGCTCGCCATGGCCGCGGTGCGGGCGACGCGCGAGGGCACGGTGAAACAGGGCCGCGAGACGCTTCCCGTCATCATCGGCACGCCGCTCGCCGGCGAGACCATCGGCGGCGAGACGTTCGACGGCGACACCGAGACCGCGATCTTCCCCGGCGACCTGCCCGACAAGCCGGAGGCGGCGATGAGCGGCACGGACAACCCCATCCGCTTCGTGCGCTTCCGGCCGCCGAAGCTCGAACGCACCGCCGAGGGCCTGTCGCTGTCGCTGCCGCACATCCGGCTCGACCGGGCGCTGCAATTCCTGATCGGGGACCGTCTGGCATGAAGCTCCCGAGACAGCCCGCCGCCTTCCGCATCGAGCCCGAAAGCAGGCCCGAGCCGCAGGAGCCGAAGCGCCCCGCCCCACGCCAGCCGCGCGCGGCGAAGCCGGAAGCCGCCGTCGTGGTGCCGTCCGAGATCGACGTCTTCGACGAGCCGGACATCGTCCTCGCCGAGCCGCCGCCCGTCGCCCCGCGCAAGCGCTCCGCGCTCGGCGCGATCTTCCTCGGCGCCCTCGGCATCCTGGTGTCGCTGGCGGTGGGGCTATGGATCGACGGGCTGATCCGCGATCTCTTCTCGCGCTCCGACTGGCTCGGCTGGCTCGCGGCGGGCGTCGCGACCGTCGCCGTCCTCGCCCTCGTCGTCATCGTCGCGCGCGAGCTCGTCGGCCTTTCCCGCCTCGCCTCGGTCGAGACGCTGCGCGAAGCAGGCCGCGACGCGGTGG
>JACZJD010000151.1 GCA_014860725.1 Aquamicrobium sp. | reverse complement strand
CCGCCTCCTGCGCCGCGGCCGCGTCCTCCGGCTGCGCGGGCGCGGCCTCTCCTTGGCCGCTGCGGTCGCGGTGCTTCTGGATCGTCGAGACCAGCGCCTCCAGCAGCGCGGAGGAGCGGGCGGGCTTGATGAGGCTGTGCGCGATGCCGAGATCGCGGTAGCCCGGCTGGCCGGGCTGCTGGTCCACCGAGGTCAGCATGACGATGGGCGTGGCGGCGATCCGCGGCGTTCCCCGCACGATCCGCGCCATCTCGATGCCGGACATGCCGGGCATCTGGTAGTCGAGGACGACGCAGTCCACCTCGAGGCCGTGCGCGGCCACCGCCTCGAGTACGGCGAGGCCTTCCGGTCCGCTCTCGGCCGCACAGGCGTCGAAGCCCCAGCTCGCCATCTGCTCCATCAGGATCGAGCGGTTGACCGCATTGTCGTCCACGACGAGGATGCGCGCGCCGGAGACGTCGAGCGGCGCGGTCCTCTCCGTCCGCGACAGCCGCGCCCGCGGCAGCTCGACGGTGAACCAGAAGGTCGAGCCCTCGCCCTCGCGGCTTTCGACGCCTATCTCGCCGCCCATCAGCGCGACGAGGCGCGAGGTGATGGCGAGGCCGAGGCCGGTGCCCTCGTGGCGGCGGGTGGAGGACGAATCCACCTGGCTGAACTTGTCGAAGACCTGGCCGAGCTTGTCCTGCGGGATGCCGATGCCGGTGTCGGTGACGGAGATGCGCAGGCGCGTGACGTCGCCCTGCGCCTCGCCGCCGACATCGACCAGCACGTGGCCGGAATCCGTGAACTTGACGGCGTTGCCGACGAGGTTGGTGATGATCTGCCGGATGCGCCCGGCATCGCCGACATAGCGGTCGGGCAGGCCCGGCTCCACCCGCACGATCAGCTCGAGGTTCTTCTCCTTGGCGCGGGCGGCGATCAGGGTGGCGACGTCCTCGATGGCCTCGGCGAGATGGAACGGCGCCGGGTCGAGCACGATCTGGCCGGCGTCGATCTTGGAGAAGTCGAGGATGTCGTTGATGATGGTGAGCAGCGCGTTGCCCGACTTGACGATGATGTCGGTGAAGGTCTTCTGCCGCGCGTCGAGGTCCGACTTCGCCAGCAGCTCCGCCATGCCGAGCACGCCGTTCATCGGCGTCCTGATCTCGTGGCTCATATTGGCGAGGAATTCCGACTTGGCGCGGTCGGCCAGCACCGCGCGCCGCTGCGCCTCCTGCAGCTCCTCCTCGCGCTGCTTCAGCTCGGTGACGTCGGCGCTGGAGCCGATCAGGTGAACCCTGCCGTCGGCGCCGACGATCCGGCTCTTGCGGGCGATCAGGTGCCGCACCGTGCCGTCGCGGTGGGTGAGCGTCTCCTCGGTCTCGTTGGTGCGGCCGGTGGCGAGCACGTCGAGGTCGCGCTGCGCGAAGCCCTCGCCCTCCTCGCCGAAGAAGTCGCGGTCGGTCCTGCCGAGCGCTTCGTCCTTGGAGATGCCGGTGATCTCGCACCACGCCTTGTTGACGAATTCGAGCGCCAGCGTGTCGGTCTTGACGTAGGAGGAGACCGGCAGCTCGTCGAGCACGTGCTTGTAGAGCTCGATCTCGGCCATGCTCGCCTTCAGCGCTTCCTCGCGCCGCGTCATCTCGGTGACGTCGTAATAGGAGACGAGCCGCTTGCCGCCGGAGAGCGAGGTGACGGAGTAGATCATGGTCCTGCCGTCGGCGCGGCGGAACTCGCGCGGGGCGATGTCGCCGTGGCGGATCTCGTCCAGCCGGAAGGCGACGTAGTCCTCCCATTCCGCGTCGGACACCTCGTAGATGCCGTTGTGGCGGTTGATGTCCATCAGCGCCCGGAACGGTCCGCCGATGGGCACGTCGTCGGGCGTCACCTGCCAGATGTCGAAGAAGGTCCTGTTGACGAACTCGGTGTGAAGCGACGGGTCGAGGATGACGACGCCGAGATTCATGGCGTCGAGGCTGCGCTGGAGGTCGCTCAGCAGCATCTCGGCGCGCTGCTTCGCCTCGGCCAGCTCGGCCTCGCGGCGGCGCAGCGCGGCGATGTCGTCGCCGGAGAGGATCGTGCCGGCCGCGGTGCGGCGGAACCGTTCCTCGTCGTCCGGCGCGGTCGCGGTCGATCCCGATGCGCTGTCGTCCTCCCGCATGGCCACCGAAGGAAGCCCCCTCCCGAAAATTCCTCCGCGCGCCTTATATCCGCTATGGCTTAACGAAACGCTAACCATGATCGGACGGGCCGAAGGGAGAAGGGATGCCGGCATGGTGTTGCGGGCAAAAGAAAACCCGCCGGGGGAGGAGGTCCGGCGGGTTGTTCTGAGACGCGGCTAGGGGGGAGGTGCCGCGTCAGGTGTCGGCTTTCTGGGAGGAGGAAGATCACCGACCACCGCCAAATAGGATTCGGCGGCAAACGATTCAACCATGGCTTGTGCATGGCTGCCTTGCAGGAATGAGGGCACAGCCGCGGCGGGTGGGTCTCCGAGGGCGGCGGCGGCGCGTGCCGGCCCGGCATCGGCGCGGATTTCGGCGTCCCTGGCGCGGCAGATACAATTTATCGTTGTGAATTACTGTTCATGCAACTAATGGTTAACCCTGTTTTCCCAGTATGCGTAACGCAGTCGCCGGCCGGCGGGCAATGCCGGAAAGGAGCGATGCCGCGCGGTTGGGGTGGTGCCGCCGACACGCCAGTCAATGCTTCTCGCAGGAATGGATGACGGATGACCAATCAGGCACATGATTCCGTCGCTCTCAGGGAGCGACTCGACTTCATCGGTATCGACAATGCGGCCCGGGAGCGGCTGCGGGCGCTCAAGGGGGTGATCGCGCAGGCGATCGACGGCGCGCTGGACGAGTTCTACGCCAAGGTCCGCGTCACGCCGCAGACGGCGCGGATGTTCTCCGGCGAGAAGCATCTCGACAGCGCCAAGAAGCGGCAGGAGGCGCACTGGAGCGTCATCGCCGACGCGCAGTTCGACGCCCGCTACGTCGAGGGCGTGTCGGTCGTCGGGCAGGTGCATGCCCGGCTCGGGCTGGAGCCGCGCTGGTACATCGGCGGCTATGCGCTGATCTTGGAGCAGCTGATCGGCGCGGTGGTGGCGGCGCGCTGGCCCTCGGCCTTCGGCCGCCGCCACGCCGCCGACCTCGCCCGCGAGGTCTCGACCGTGGTCAAGGCCGCCATGCTCGACATGGACTACGGCATCTCGATCTATCTCGACGAGCTGGCGGCGGCGCGCCGCAGGACCAAGGAGGAGAAGGCGCGGGCCGAGGCCGACCAGCGGGCGGCGCTGCAGCATCTCGCCGCCGCGCTCGACGACCTCGCCGCCGGCGACCTCGAAAGCCGGCTGTCGGCGGAGCTGCCGGCCGAGTTCGCCGAGATGGCGAAGAACTTCAACTCGGCCGTCGCCTCGCTGCATGCGGCGATCGCCGAGGTCCACGCCACCTCGACCGCCATCGTGACCGGCGCGGAGGGGATCGCCAGCGCCTCCGACGACCTGTCGCGGCGCACGGAGCAGCAGGCGGCGAGCCTCGAGGAAAGCTCGGCGGCGCTGCACCAGCTTTCCGAAAGCGTGCGGCTGACCGCCGAGAACGCCGGCAAGGCCTCCGGCGTGGTCGGGGCGACGCAGACCGAGGCGAGCCAGTCCGAGAAGGTCGTGAACGATGCCGTGGCCGCCATGGGCCAGATCAAGGCGTCGTCGGAGGAGATCGCCGCCATCATCGGCGTCATCGACGAGATCGCCTTCCAGACCAACCTGCTCGCGCTCAATGCCGGGGTCGAGGCGGCGCGCGCCGGCGATGCCGGGCGCGGCTTCGCCGTGGTGGCGCAGGAGGTCAGGAGCCTCGCCCAGCGCTGCGCCAGCTCGGCCAAGGAGATCAAGGAGCTGATCTCGACCAGCAGCGACCATGTCGACAACGGCGTGTCGCTGGTCGGGGCGGCCGGCGAGGCGCTCGGCCGCATGATCGGCCGCATCAACGAGATCAACCATCTGATGACGGACATCGCCTCGGCCGCGGCCGAACAGTCGCGCGGGATCGCCGAGGTCAACACCGCCGTCAGCCAGATGGACCAGATCACCCAGAAGAACGCGGCCATGGTCGAGGAGACCTCGGCCGAGACGCAGCGCCTGAAGGACGAGGCGGTCGAGCTCGCCGCCAAGCTGACGCGGTTCCGCATCGGCGCCGAGGCGCCGGGTCATCAGGCGGGCCATCGGGCGGGCTGCGCCGCCGGGTGCGGC
>JACZJD010000150.1 GCA_014860725.1 Aquamicrobium sp. | reverse complement strand
GGCGCTGGAGCTTCTGGAGCGCGGGGCGTCCATGGTGGCGCTGCACGACGTCGATGCCGGCCGCCGCGACGGCCTCGCCGGCCGCCTCGCGGCGCGCTTTCCCGGCCGGGTGCGCGTCGGCGGCCGCGACCCCTCGGGCTTCGATCTCGTCGCCAACGTCACGCCGATGGGCATGAGAACCGACGATCCGCTGCCTGTGGATGTTGACAAACTCGAGCCGGAACAGTTCGTAGCGTGCGCTATAACGCGGCCGGAGGTGTCCGCCACGGTCGTCGAGGCGCGCCGGCGCGGCTGCCGCACCATGACGGGGGCGGCCATGTTCGACGGCCAGGCGGATTTCCTCGCGGATTTCCTGCTCTCGGAGGGGCATGAAATCCGCGGGCAGGGTGCAGGGGCAGAGATATCGTCTCCATCGAAGCAGGAATGAACGGAGGGGTGGCGCCGAGGGAGACAGCGCCGCAGTACCCCGACCGGCCAAGTGGGAGGACCCCCGAAATGAAGATCAGGACGTTTCTTGCAGCGACCACGGCCATCCTGGCCTCGCTCGGCGCGGCGCAGGCGCAGGACCCGGTGAAGATCGGCATCGTCGTCGAGCTGTCGGGCGCGGGCGCGCCGTCGGGCACCAACTGGCGCGACGGCATCCGCATCGCCGTCGAGGAGATCAACGCCGACGGCGGCATCCTCGGCCGCCCGGTGGCGACCACGGAATACGACACCCAGACCGACCCGCAGGTGTCGCGCGCGCTGGTGCAGAAGGCCATCGACGAGGGCGCCTACGCCATCTGGGGTACGATCTATTCCGGCTCCACGCTCGTCAACATGCTGGTGGCGCAGCAGAACGAGGTGCCGCAGTTCGTCGGCTCCGAGGCGCCGGCCATCGTCGAGAAGGGCAACCCCTTCGTCTTCCGCACCTCCTCGGGCGCGCAGAAGGGCGTTCCCGCGCTCGTCCCCTACTTCACCGACACGCTCGGCGCCAAGAAGGTCGGCATCGCCTGGGTCAACAACGAGTTCGGCAAGGGCGGCCGCGACGTCTTCGCCGCCGAGATGGCCAAGGTCGGCATCGAGGTGGTGGCCGACGTCGCCTCCGAGCAGGCGCAGACCGACTACGCCGCCGACGTCGCCCGCCTCAAGGATTCGGGCGCCGATGCGGTGTTCGTCTACATGAACCAGGAGGAATCGGCCCGCTTCCTGATCGAGGCCCGGAAGCAGGGCCTGTCGATGCCGCTGGTCGGCGAGGTGACGCTGACCGAGGCCAAGGTGATCGAGCTCGCCGGCGCCGCCGCCGAGGGGGCCATCGCCCATGTCGGCCTGACGGCGACGGCGACCGAGATCGAGGGCATCGCCCAGTTCGCCGCCAAGTTCGAGGAGACGTTCAAGCGCCGGCCCACCCACGACGCCATCAAGGGCTATGTCGGGGCCTGGGCGACGAAATACGTCACCGAGCTGGTGGGTGAGTTCGACGGCGCGGCCTTCGCCGAGAAGATGAAGAACCTGTGCCTCGACGTCGCCGAGCATCCGCGCATGCTGCTCGACACCTGCTGGGACGACCGCGGCGAGATGTCCCGCCCGAGCTTCATGGTCCAGGTCAGGGACGGCTCGCCCGTCGTCATCGGCACGGTTCCGGCCAACTGATCCGCGCCCACGCCTCAACGTGCCGCGGCGGGCGCTCCCGCCGCGGTGACGCCATCAGGGACGTCCCATGTCACAGTTCATGCAGGTATTCTTGTCCGGTCTGGCGACCGGGTCGATCTACGCGCTGGTCGCCATCGGCTTCACGCTGGTCTGGCAGGCGGCGCAGACGGTGAACTTCGCCCAGGGCGAGTTCGTCATGGTGCCGGCCTTCTTCGTGCTGGTCGGGCTTCACGTCCTGCACCTGCCCCTGTGGATGGCGCTCGCCATGGCGATGGTGCTGTCGATCCTCGTGCTCGGGCTCCTGTTCAAGAAGCTGGTGGTCGAGCCGATCCTGCCTTCGGGCGGCATATCGCTCATCATCGCCACCATGGCCCTCGGCATCCTGCTCAAGGAGAGCGTCAAGGAGTTCTACGGCGCGGAGGCGCAGCCCTTCCCGGCCATCGTGCCGCACGACCCGATCAACCTGTTCGGCGCGGTGGTGTCGATGCAGGACCTGATGAACCTGTTCCTGTCGCTCGGCATCGTCGTGCTGCTCACCCTGTTCCTCAACCGCACGCGCACCGGCCGCTGCATGCAGGCGACGGCGCAGAACCCGGCGGTGGCGGAAATCCTCGGCGTCGACGTCAAGCGCATGATCCTCTACGCCTTCCTCATCAACGCCGCGCTGGCCGCGCTCGCCTCCTTCCTCATCACGCCCGTCTATCTCGCCAAGTTCTCCAACGGCGAGACGCTGGGCCTGATCGCCTTCATCGCCGCCATCGTCGGCGGCTTCAACCAGATCCGCGGCGCGCTGGCCGGCGGGCTGCTGATCGGCGTGCTCGACAACCTGACCGCGACCTACGTCACGGCCGAGTACCGCGCCGCGCTGCCGCTGGTGCTGCTCATCGCCATCATCCTGCTGCGGCCGCAGGGCCTGCTCGGCACCTCCGAGGGGAGGACGGTGTGATGGGCGGGAGCTGGCTGCGCTATAGTCTGATCGGCCTTCTCGTCGTCGCCGCGATCCTCGCGCCGGTCGGGCAGGGCAACTACTTCACCTACGTGCTCACCTCGTGGCTGATCTTCTCCATCGCCGCGATGGGGCTCAACCTGACGCTGGGCTATGCCGGGCAGATCTCGCTCGCCCAGGCCTCGTTCATGGCCATCGGCGCCTACACCACGGCGCTGCTGACGCTGGCCGGCTGGCACTGGATGCTGGCCATGGCGGTCGGCCTGTTTCTGTGCTTCGTCGTCGGGCTCGCCCTCGGCTATCCGGCGCTGCGCGTCAAGGGGCACTTCCTCGCCTTCGTCACCCTCGCGTTCAACACGCTGGTCTTCCTCGTGCTGCGCAACGAGGGCTGGCTGACGGGCGGCAATTACGGCCTGATCGGCATGCCGCGGCCGGATTTCGGCCTGTTCTCGACCATGCGGCAGATCAACTTCTACTATTTCACGCTCGCCGTCACCGCGGTCGCCGCGCTCGTCATGTGGGGCATCGTGCGCTCGCCCTGGGGCCGCGCCTTCAAGGCGCTGCGCGAGAACCCGATCCGCGCCGAAAGCCTCGGCGTCGACACGCGGCGCATCACGCTGCTCGCCTTCGCCATCGGCTCGGCCTATGGCGGGCTCGCCGGCGCGCTGGTGACGCCGCTCGTCCAGTTCATCGAGCCGGGCTCGTTCGGCCTCGTGCATTCGCTGCGCATCCTGCTGATGGTCGTGGTCGGCGGCGCGGGCTTCTTCTTCGGGCCGTTCGTCGGCGCGGCCGTGGTCATCCTGCTGCCGGAGTTCCTGCGCTTCACCGAAGGCTACTATCTCATCATCTACTCCGCCTTGGTCATCGTCATGCTGGACTTCGTGCCCAACGGCCTGCTCGGCGTCGGCGCGCTGCTGCGCGACCGGTTGCGGCCGGCGCGCCAGCGCGCCGACATGGTGGAGGGAGCGAGGCTGAAATGACCCCACCCGTCCTTTCCGTTCGCAACATCTCCAAGCGCTTCGGCGCCATCACGGCCGTCCGGGACGTGTCCTTCGACGTGCACAGGAGCGAGATCCTCGGCCTGATCGGCCCCAACGGCTCGGGGAAGTCGACGCTGTTCAACTGCATCCTCGGCCAGCTGCGGCCGGACGGCGGCCATGTCGAGGTCAACGGCCGCGACGTGTCGGGCATGCGCGCCTCGCAGTTGAACCGCTTCGGCGTCGGCCGCACCTTCCAGCAGCTCTCGGTGTTCCCGAAGATGTCGGTGCTCGACAACATCATCCTCGCCGGGCAGGAGCACCACGGCACCATGGCCTCGCGCCTGTTCGGCCCGCCCGACGCCGGGCTGACCGAGGAGGCCGACCGGCTGATCGGCTTCTTCCGGCTGACGCATCTGCGCGACACGCTGGCGGGCTCGCTCTCCTACGGCCAGCAGAAGCTGGTCGACGCGGCGATGGCGTTCATGGCCGGGCCCGGCCTGGTGCTGCTCGACGAGCCGGCCGGCGGCGTCAACCTGACCATGCTCGCCGACCTCAAGGACCGTCTCACCACCTACAATGCCGAGCACGGCACCACCTTCGTGGTGATCGAGCACAACATGGAGTTCGTCATGAGCCTGTGCACGCGCATCATCGTGCTGGCGGAAGGGGCGGTGATCGCGGAAGGCACGCCGGAGGAGATCCGCGCCAACCAGACCGTGATCGACGCCTATCTCGGAGGCTGACCGATGCTCGAACTCAGGAACCTCCACGGCGGCTACGGCAAGATCACCATCCTGAACGGGGTGTCGTTCCGCATCCCCAAGGGCACGATCACCACGATCATCGGCCCGAACGGGGCCGGCAAGTCCACCGTGTTCAAGGCGGTGTTCGGCCTGCTCGACATCGCCTCGGGGGAGGTGCTGCTCGAAGGCAAGGACGTGACGCGGCAGAAGCCGCGCCAGATGCTCGCCCACGGCGTCTCCTACGTGCCGCAGGGCCGCAACATCGTGCCGCAGCTCTCCGTCTACCACAATCTCGAGCTCGGCGGCATCACCGCGCCCGACCAGGCCGAGGTGCGCCGCCGCATCGAGGCCGTCATGGACCAGTTCCCGATGCTGCGCGAGTTCCGGAACCGCAAGGCGATCGAGCTGTCGGGCGGCCAGCAGAAGCAGCTCGAGGTGGCGCGCGCGCTGCTGCTCGACCCGAGGCTGATCCTGATCGACGAGCCGTCGATCGGCCTGTCGCCCAACCTGGTGCAGGAGGTGTTCGCCACGCTCAGGCGCCTGCGCGACCGCGGCGTCACGGTGCTGATGGTCGAGCAGAACGCCAAGGCGGCGCTCGCCATGTCCGACTACGGCCTGGTGCTCGAGCTCGGGCAGACGCGCATGCACGACGAGGCGGCGAAGCTCCTGGCCGATCCCCGGGTCGGCCAGCTCTTCCTCGGCGGGCATGTCGACATGGCGCCGGCCGGCCATGCGGGCTGAGCCCGTCGCGGCGGCGCCATG
>JACZJD010000018.1 GCA_014860725.1 Aquamicrobium sp. | reverse complement strand
CCTGCCAGCCGTCGCCCGTGCGGGTCAGCGCCCGGACCTCGGCGGCCGTCTCCAGCACGCCGCCCTGCTCCTTCATCTGGCGCAGATAGCCGTGATGCAGCGCGTGGACGTCGATGTCGGCGGCGTCGCTTTCGAGCAGCGCGGCGACGGAATGCTCCGGCCGCAGGAGCGGCATCAGCCGACGCGCCTCATCGCCGGAGATCGGCGCGACGTCGCTGCGCCCCTTCACCTCGGCATAGGCGGCGGCGATGGCGCCGGCGCTCGCCGCGTCCGCTACGGTCAGCACCTTGCGCGGGCGAAGCAGGGCATGGGCGGCGAAGCCCGCCGGCGGGTTGAGGAAGAAGGCGGCCGAGGCGCGCGTCAGCGCACGGATCGCGGGCGGCCCGTAGGTCGGCGAATAGAGCGCGGCCGAGCGGCCGGTGGTGTGGTAGCCGGGCTGCGCCTCGCGCTCCAGAAGCACGACGCGGCGCGAGGCGGCAAGCTCGGCCGCGACCGACGCGCCGGCAATTCCCGCGCCGATGACGACGACATCCGCGTGGCCGTCAGACGAGGCCATTCAGCTCCGCTCCGGCTCGTGGCGCACGAGCGGGCCGTCGATGACCCGCGCCGCGACATGGATGAGGATGATGACGCACACCGTCGGGATGGCGGCGGCGATGAAGGCGAGGTTGATGCCGAGCCCCGGCGAGGTGCGCGCGGCCATGCGCATGATGAAGCTGCGCGAGAGGTCGAACCCGGCCCCGACCAGCGAGAAATAGAGGATGGGACCGACGAAGATCAGCGCCGTGACGGCGATGGCGGCCTTGGCGAATTGCGCGCGCCGGTCGCCGGCGCGCTCGTCGATGCGCGCGATGGCCGGGTCCGCGGCGCGGCGGAATGCGGCGGTGGCGCCGAGAAGCCCGCCCCACACCATCAGGTAGCGGGCGAGCTCCTCGGTCCAGACCGGCGGCTGCCTCAGGCCGTAGCGCGAGACGACCTGAAGCATGATGACGGCGACCATGCCGACGAGCGCCGCCTTCGCGAGGAAGAGGCAGACGCGGTCGATGCCTGCGCTCAGCGCCACGACGGCCTGGCCTGCACCCCTCATTGGCGCGTCTTCTCCGCCGCGGCGACGAAGTCGTCGATGGCGTCGGCGGGCATCAGGCTCGGCCACGCCGCCCTGGAGCGCTCGACGAACTCGGCGCGCGCCTCGGGCGTCAGCGTGGTGACCTCGACGCCGCGCTCGCGAAGCTGCTCCAGCTCCTTCTGCGCCGCGGCGTGCGTCCAGGCGCGGTTCTTCTCGTTGGCGACGGCGATGGCCGCATCGACCCTGGCGCGGTCGTCGTCGGGCAGGCTCTCGTACCAGTCGTTCGACATCAGCGCCGAGCGGAACGGCGTGCCGGAGCCGGCGTCGGTGTAGTGCTTGAGGTAGTCGGTGTGCTGGAAGATCAGCGCCACCACCGGCGGGTTGACGTAGCCGTCGACCATGCCCTGCTGCAGGCCGGTCATGAATTCCGGCATGTCGATGACGACCGCGGAGGCGCCCCATTCCTCGATCAGCTTGGTCTGGGTGGCGTCGATGGCGCGGATGCGCATGCCTTCGAGGTCGGCGAGCGACGAGACCGGCTTCTTCGAGTTGAAGATGCCGACCGTGCCGCCGAGCCCTGTCAGGCCGGCGATGCGGATGCCCTGCTTGCGCATGTTGGCGTCGATGGACTCGAGGAGGTCGGTCTCGTCCAGCGCGCGGAACATGTGGGCCATGTCGTCGAACATGTAGGGCGCCATGAAGCCCTGCACGCGCGGATCGATCTCGTTGATCATCACGAAGTTGGTGACGCCGAACTGGAGCAGGCCCTGCGCGAGCTGGTCCACCAGCTCGGGGTCCTTGCCGAGCGCGCCGCCGGCATAGACGGTCGCCTCGAGCCCGTCCTCCCTGAGCTTCGCCGCCAGATCCTCGGCCCAGACCCAGTCGGCGCAGACCGGCACGGCCGGGCAGCCGACGGCGATGCGGATTTCCTCGGCGTGGGCCGAAGCCCCGCTGGCAAGCGACGCCGCGAGGAAGGCGGCGCCAAGCATGAACCTCGAAGACATCTTCATTTCCGTTCCCCTTTCTGCGGGTTCTGCATTCACTTCACGAAACCTGCCTGCCGCGGAATGTAGAGCGTGATCTCCGGAACCAGCACCAGCACGAACAGCATCACGACAAGCAGGAAGAACAGCGGCAGGATGGCCCAGGCGAGCCGGAGATAGCTGACGCCGCTCATCGCCGAGACCACCATCAACACGCCGCCGACCGGCGGCGAGACGAGGCCGATGGTGAGGTTGAGGCAGACGACGACGCCGACATGCACCGGATCGGCCCCGCCGGCGATGGCCGCCGGCACCAGAAGCGGCACCAGCAGCACCATGGCCATCATGTTGTCCATCACCGTGCCGATGACGAGGAAGAAGACGGTGATGACGAGGAGATAGCCGATGCCGCTTATGCCGACGGCGTCGATGACGGCGGCGATCTGCTGCGGCAGGTTCTGGATCGCCACCAGATAGCCGAAGATGGCGGCGGCGAAGAGGATGACGAAGATCGCCCCGGTCAGGATCGCCGCCCGCTCCAGCGCCGCGTTGACGTGGCCGCCGAGGTCGCGCAGCGCCTGCCCGGCCGTGACGCCGGGCTGCATGAAGGCGTAGACAGCGCCGGTCACGATGGCGATGACGACGGCGAGCGCGGCCGCCTCCGTCGGCGTGACGACGCCGAAGACGATCCCGCCGAGCATGATCGACGGCACCAGCAGCGCCGGCAGCGCCTTGTAGAGCGTCAGCGCCACCGGCGGCATGTCGACATCCCGGCCGCCGGGCAGGTTGTAGCGCCGCGCGGCATAGGCGTTGTAGGCGAAGAGCCCTCCCGCGACGAAGAAGCCCGGCAGGATGCCGCCGGCGAAGAGTGCTGCGACCGAGACGTTCATCAGCGCGCCGTAGAAGATCATCACGATCGAGGGCGGGATGAGCGGCCCGAGCACCGAGGACGCCGCCGTCAGCGCGGTCGCGTACTCGGCCGGGTAGCCGCGCTTGCGCATTTCCGGGACCAGCGCGCTGGTGGTGGCCGCAGCATCCGCCACCGCCGAGCCCGACATCGCCGACATGAAGATCGCGGTGGCGACGTTGACGTGGCCGAGCCCGCCGCGGAAGCGCCCGACGATCAGCATCGCGAGGTCGATCAGGGCGCGGGTGATGCCGCCGCGGCTCATCAGCTCGCCGGCGAGGATGAAGAGCGGCATGGCGAGGAAGGTAAAGACGTCGAGCTGGCTCAGCACGCGCTGCGGCAGGATGGCGAGGTGGCGGAACTGGTCGGCCGCGAGGAAGCTCAGCACGGCGGCGGCACCGGTCACATAGGCGATCGCGGCGCCGCCCGTCAGCGTCAGGGCCACGAAGATGATGACGGCAATCCATGCCATGAACACACCCCTCTCAGGGTAGAATTTTCCTATTAGAAAATTTTGTCAAACGGATTTTCCGATGATAAAATTCCGGACCACAGAGTTCAGGCGCTGTGCGAGGAGGGGCGGCCATGCCGGCGAGTGACGCTTCACACAAGGAATCCGTCGCGTTCGGTCCGCATCTGCGGGCGCTGCGGCAGTCCGCATCCATGACGCTCAAGCAGGTGGCCGAGCGCGCGGGGCTTGCCGTCTCCACCATTTCCAAGATCGAGAACGACCGCATGTCGCCGACCTACGACGTGCTGCTGAAGCTGGCGCGCGGCCTCGGCGTCGATCTCGTGACGCTGATGGGCGAGCAGGGACGCGCCACGACCGACGCGCCGGCCGGTCGGGTCGACGTGACGCGCGCCGCCGACAGGCGGGCCTATCCCACGGGCACCTATGTCTACGAGCCGTTCGCGATGCGGCTTACCAACCGGCTGATGGACCCGACGCTCGCCCGCATCAAGGCGCGCTCCCTCGACGAGTTCCCCGGCCTCATCCGCCATCCGGGCGAGGAATTCGTCTACGTGATCTCCGGCACGGTCGAGCTCAACCTCGAATTCTACGCGCCGATCCGGCTGGAGGCCGGGGACAGCGTCTATTTCGACGGCCGCATGGGCCACGCCTATGTCTCGGTCGGCGACGGGGACGCCCTCATCCTCAACATCTGCGCCGGCGTCGGCGGCGACGATCTGGCCGACCTGACCAACGGCATGCTGCAGGAGCCGGTCGGGCAGACTTCCCGCTAGGGGCACCCTGCCCTCGCCACGGGCCGCGGGCATTCTTCCTTCCCTTGGGGCAGCGCGGACTTGGCGAACGCCCCCGAGCCGGGCATCATGGCCTCCGGGACATGACAGCGGAGGGCTTTCGATGAGAAGGATCGCCAGCATCGCGGCCGGTGCGGCCGTCATCCTGTGGTCGGCGGCATTCCAGCCCGCGCTCTCACAGGACAACACAATGCCCGAGCGCTTTCTCGGCCTGTGGCAGCCGACGACCGGCGGCGCGGCGCCATCCTGTGCGCCCAACGATTTCGACATCCGCATCGACGTGTTGCCCGACCGGATGAACCTCCACGAGGGCGGCTGCTCGTACAGCGGCATCACGCTTCTCGCGCCCGGCAGCGACGACAGCCCGGTCGAGGTCGGCCTTTCCTGCGCGCAGGAGGATTCGGAGTGGACGGACACGCAGCGCTGGCGCATCGCCGACAGCGGCGGCAACGCGATCCTGGCCGTCGAGGGCCGCACGCCGGGCCGCGAGTTCCAAGCCGAGTACGGCCTTTGCCGGGCGGCGGGCGACACCGCCGCAGCACCTCGCGAGCCGCAATGCTACGAGCAGGGCTTCTCGACGCTGACGATCACCCCCTCGCCTGACGGCAGCGCGGAAATCGGCATCGAATCCGTGCAGGGCGGCGCACATATGTGCAGCCTCTCCGGCACCGCCGTGGCGACCGAGACCGGCCTGCTCTACACCGAGACGATCGACGGCGTCGGCGAATGCCGGCTGTCGGTCGTCATCGACCGGGACGGCAACGTCCGGATCGAGGACCCCGACTGGACCTGCAAGAACTACTACTGCGGCATGCGCGCCGCCTTCGAGCACATCGAGTTCAGCGGCACCGACCGGCGGCCGTGTTGAGGCGGGCGATGGCGGGAAGCACGAGCAGCGGGTAAACCCGGCCATTGCCGGAAGCGGCTGCGGCATCGAGTCCGGTTTCCGGCGTAACGCGTTGATTTTTGGCGACCCCGGCAGGATTCGAACCTGCGACCATCGGCTTAGAAGGCCGGTGCTCTATCCAGCTGAGCTACGGGGCCATGCAGGCGCCGGGCGCCTGCGGTTGCGGATCGTTCCGGTCCAGCCGCAAAGTGGAGCCACCTTGCGGGAAACGTCCTAGTGCGTCCAGGGCAGCCTGCGGTCGAAGCTGAAATTCGCCGAGTACGAAATCTGCTTGCGCTGCGGCTTCTTCGGCTCCTGCACCCGGTAAGGGATGCCGTTCCTCTCGGCGTAGGCCACCGCCTCCTCGCGCGTCTCGAAGGTGAGCCTGATCTGGCTCTTCATGTCGCCGGAAGTGGTGTAGCCCATGAGCGGGTCGATCTTGCGCGGCTGCTCGGGATCGAACTCGAGAACCCAGTACCCCGTGCGGGCGGTTCCGGACTGCATTGCCGTCTTGGCCGGGCTGTAGATGCGCGCGGACATGTCTGCCTCGTTCCTTGCTCGTCGGCCCTTCCGGGCCAGTTCGGTTGGTCGGAGCGGCAGGATTCGAACCTGCGACCCTCTGGTCCCAAACCAGATGCGCTACCAGGCTGCGCTACGCTCCGCGCCTTGGTGGCTATAGGGTTGAGCCATTCTTTTCGCAAGGGCCGATGACGACGAGCCGCCGCCCCCTGTGTCCGGCACCGGCAATCTCGCCTGACCGGATAGCTTCGGGTGTTCCCTGCCTTGGATATAATTCGACAGGCACGTGACCGGCGCCATGAGCCGATTATCAGAACAGATTGCCCTTCATCTTCTTTTTTGATTTACTTTACACAACAAAAAGGGAGGGCGACATGAAAATAAAGAAGACGGTATCGGCAATTCTACTGTGCGCTTTCGTTTCCGGTTGTGCAGGACTCGAGTTTCAGGCCGATGAAGCAGACGACGCTTTGACCTATTACGATCCGCAACCATATCTCCTTGTTGAAACAACTGCCGATTGCGGAACCAAGAGCAGCGTCATCACGCTCCCCGGGCGAAAAAGGTCGGTCAAGCTCAGATCCGGCTACGGATCATCCAACATCAAGGTCGATTTTTCGAACGGAATGATTTCGTCCGTCAACCAGGTGGTCGATACCAAGGTTCCGGAAACCATCACCGCGGCGAGCGGAGCCATCAAGAACATTGCCGATCTCGGCCTGTTCAGCCTTGCCGCTCAGGCGGGGACAACCTGCGTCGCCCAGAGCACCCTTTATCCGATCGTCGACGGCCGTATCGATCGCAACGGGGCATTTTCGACGCGCAGCACCTTGAGAAATACGGGCGTCACCCGGTAGCGGCACACCGCCTCCTTCCTCCGTTCGGTCGCCCGGCGTCTCCGCCGCCGGCTCCCTTTTGGGCTGTCGCCCGGGAGCGGGCGAGAACGGACCACGGAACAACATTCCAAGTTGCCGGTTCGGCTCCCGTTCGGATCAAGGAGGCGACCATGACCCCGACTACCCATAGCGATGCGCAGGCCGGAACCGCAGACCGGCGGGAAGACGCCGAGGGGCTCCGGCGGCCGCCGCGCCTCGCGGCGGCGGCAAAGACGGAGCCGGCGGCGACGGTGCTGCGGGATACGGAATTCGCGGGCTATCCGGACTTCTCCGAGGATGCCGCCGCGAACAAGCCGCCGAAGGGCATGGGCCTCAGCGAGCCCGTGAACGAGGTGGAGGGAAAGACCGCGCATTCGGAAGGCGTCGAGCATCCGCTGCCGGAGCGCCCCGGCGCGGGAGAGCGCAAGGCGGCCGCAAGCGCCAAGGAATGAGGCGGGGCCGCCCCGCACTTCTTCGGAACCGATGCGCGACGTCGGGGTTGAACAAGCCCGAAAGGAAAGCACAAGGAGGCCCGACAATGGACCACAGCAACCACGTTCGCCTGAGAAGCGATGAACTCGTCCCGTCCGTGCTGGAGGGTGCGACGATCTACGATGCCGACGACCGCAAGATCGGCAGCGTGTCCCATATGCACGGCAGCGAGGTGATCATCGACGTCGGCGGCTTCCTCGGCATCGGCGCGAAGCCCGTCGCCATCTCCGCCAGCGAACTCGACTTCATGCGCGACGAGGACGGGGAAGTGCATGCCGTCACCGGCTGGACCAAGGACCAGCTGA
>JACZJD010000149.1 GCA_014860725.1 Aquamicrobium sp. | reverse complement strand
GCCGACCTCACGGTGACGGCGGCCATCCGCGGCTCGATCAACGCATCGGAATTCGGCGTCTGGCCGGATGCGCTCGACGACCAGAGCCGCGCCTTCCGCCGCATGCTGGAGGATGCGTCCGGGCGCGACGCGCCGGTGTTCCTGCCGCCCGGCGACTATGTCGTCTCCAACATCCTCCTGCCGGCGAATGTGCGGCTTGCCGGCATCCCGGGCGCGACCCGCATCGTCTATGGCGGCGACGGTTATCTCCTCGCCGCCGAGGATGCGGCGACCGTCGAGCTTTCCGGCCTCACCCTGGACGGGGCCAACCGCCCGCTCGGGCAGGAGGCGCAGGCGCTCATCGACATGCGCCGCGTCGCGGGCTTCGCCATGGACCGCTGCGAAGTCGTCGGCAGCAGCGGCTCCGGCGTGGCGCTGGAGCGCGTCTCCGGCCGCATCGAGCGCTCGACCATCGCCGGCGCTGCCGCCTATGCGCTCTACAGCGTCGAGGCCGGCCGCATGCAGATCGTCGGCAACACCGTCCACGACTGCGGCGAAGGCGGCATCCTCGTCCATCGCTGGCACCAGGCCGGCGACGGCTCGCTCGTCACCGGCAACCGCATCGAGCGCATCGGCGCCAGGAGCGGCGGCACCGGCCAGTACGGCAACGGCATCAACCTCTTCCGCGCCGGCAACGTCATCGTCGCCAACAACCACGTCTCCGACTGCGCCTTCTCCGCGATCCGCGGCAACAGTGCCGACAACGTGCAGATCCTCGGCAACCAGTGCCTGCGCTCGGGCGAGACCGCGATCTATTCCGAGTTCTCCTTCGAGGGCGCCGTCATCTCGTCCAACCTGATCGACGGCGCCGCCAACGGCATCTCCATCGCCAATCTCGACCAGGGCGGCCGCCTCGCCGTGTGCAGCGGCAATGTCGTGCGCAACCTCGTCGACCGCCCACCCTACGAGCCTTACGCGCCCGACGTCGCGGCTGCCTTCGGCACCGGCATCGCCGTCGAGGCCGACGCCGCCGTCACCGGCAACGTGGTCGAGGGCGCGCCGCGCCACGGCTTCTTGATCGGCTGGGGCCCGTTCCTGCGCAACGTCGCCGCCACCGGCAACGTCGTGCGCGCCGCCCGCGAGGGTTTTGCCGTCTCGGTGGTGGAAGGCGCAGGCTCCGTGGTCATCGCCGACAACATCATCGACGGCGCCGAGCGCGCCATCGTCGGCTATCGCTGGTCCGACCCGGCCACCGGCGACCTCGCCACAGGCGACGGCGGCGGCTTCCGTCATCTCAGGATCGAGAGGAACCTCGTCAGCTGAGCGGCCCCGCGAACGGTCCCGCCGGGCGCAGCGCGCCGACGGCGATGCCGTTCCAGTTGGCCATGACGGGCCGCGCCATGTCGCCGATCATCGCCGAAAGCGCGTCCTCAGAAGGGAGCAGCCTCGCCACGACCGCCGCAATCATCACCTCGGCCGCCCGCGCCGCGCCGTCGTCGCATTTCAGCGCGATGCCGAGCCCGAGTTCGGGGATCGCCCCGCAATAGACGCCTTCCGCCCCGATCTTGACCATGACGCGGCCGCCGGCCGCCCGCATCAGCCGCGTGTCGAGGCGGTCGGTCCCGGCGACGAGGAACGGCTCGGCCATGCAGGCGTCGATCAGCCGTTTCGCCGCCCGCGCCCGGGTCTCGCCGAGGCCGACGCCCGTCGCCATCCGGGCGAAGCCGCGCGCGAGGCTCTTCAGCGGCACCGCGTAGGTCGGGATCGAGCAGCCGTCCGTGCCGCAGTTCTCTACGCCATGCGCCGCGCCCGTCACCGCCTCCATCGCGTCGCGGACGCCCTGCTGGATCTCGTGCCCGATGGCGACATAGCCGCGGTGGCCGAGCCCGGCATGCCGGCAGGTGCAGAGGAAGCCCGCATGCTTTCCCGAGCAGTTGTTGTGGAGCGCCGTCGGCCTCTTCCCCTGCCGCGCCAGATCCAGCGCCGCCTCCTGCCGCGACGGCCAGTGCGCACCGCATTCGAGCGCGCCGGCGTCCAGCCCCGCACGCTCCAGCATCGCGGCGGCGAGTGCCGCATGTTCCGGCTCGCCGGAATGCGAGGCGCAGGCCAGCGCAAGCTCCCGCCTGCCGAAGCCGTAGGCGTCGGCCGCCCCCGATTCCACCAGCGGCAGCACCTGGATCGCCTTCACCGCAGAGCGCGGGAAGACCGGCCGCTCGACATCGCCGATTCCGAGCGCCACCCCGCCGTCGGCATCGACGACCGCCACCGCGCCGCGGTGACGGCTTTCCACCGTTGCCCCGCGCAAAACCTCGACGAGAACCGGATTTTCCATGATGTCACCTGC
>JACZJD010000148.1 GCA_014860725.1 Aquamicrobium sp. | reverse complement strand
ATGTGGACGATGCCCTGCCGGCGGTCGACCTCGTTGTAATATTCGATGCCGAAGTCGGCGGCGTTCTTCGCCAGCGCCTCGACCTGGATGCGGCTTTCCTCGTTCTTGATGCCGAAGCGGCGGTCGGGCGAGGTCGGCACGTTGTGGTCGACCACGGCCAGCGTCTTCTCCGGCTGGCGGACCTTGCGGCCGGCCATGCGCAGGCCCTCGAAGGCCTGCGGGCTGGTCACCTCATGCACGAGGTGGCGGTCGATATAGAGCAGACAGGTGCCGTCCTCCTGCCGGTCGACGACGTGGTCGTCGAAAATCTTGTCGTAGAGGGTGCGCGGTGCGGTCATTTTGCGTCGATCCGTCGATATGGAAGCTGGAAGAGGAGCCGGCCGGGGCCGGCGGCGCGCGCCTACGCCGCGCGGGCGAGCCGCGCGCCAGAGAGGCGGGCGAAGAAACGCGCCGGCAGCCGCTTCACGTCCTGAAGGACGAAGCGTCTGTAGGCCGGATGTCCGAACAGTTCTTCCATAACCCTGCTCATACCAGCCTTTCGGGCGCGCGACAATCGGCAGGGTTTTGCCACGGGCGGACATGAAAATGGCGGCCGAAGCCGCCATCTCCAGGTCCATGTCGCGGGGCGCGGCCTACTCGGCGGCGGCCGCTTCCTTCTCGGCAGCCTCGGCAGCGGCCTTCTCGGCGGCTTCGGCGGCAGCCTTCTCGGCGGCGAGCGCCTGGGCGGCTGCGACCTTCTCGGCCTCGATGCGCGCCTTCTCGGCGGCCAGCGCCTCGCGCTCCTCGTCGTTCAGCTTGCGGGCGCGCACGCCGGTGTTCTCGGAAATGCGGGCCGACTTGCCGCGGCGGTCGCGCAGGTAGTAGAGCTTGGCGCGGCGCACCTTGCCGCGGCGGATCACCTCGACGCCCTCGACCAGCGGCGAGTAGACCGGGAACACGCGCTCCACGCCCTCGCCGTAGGAAATCTTGCGGACGGTGAAGTTCTCCTGGAAGCCGGAACCCGAGCGCGCGATGCAGACGCCCTCATAGGCCTGCACGCGGGTGCGGTTGCCTTCGGTGATGCGCACGTTGACGCGCACCGTGTCGCCGGGCTGGAACTCGGGGAGCTTGCGCTTCTCTTCGATCTTGGCGGCCTGCTCGGCCTCAAGCTGGCGAATGATGTCGACCATCGTTCTGATCCTTGGTTGTTCTCAAACGGTCAGAGCGTCCGGCGCTTGCTGCTTCAGCTCCTGGCCGCGCAGCTATGCCTCGAAGGCAGGGACGGTTTCACCATTCTTTGGTTGGCGGATGCCCGGCTTTGCCCGGAACTGGCGCGGCGATACACAATTTGCGCGAAAGAATCAACTGCCGCGCCTCTTCCCGGCGGTCAATGCCTGCCGATGCGGCCGAGATGGGTGTCGGAAAATCCGCTCCGGTGCTTGAGGCCATAGCCCAGCGCGCGGTCGATGCCGATATGGGCGGCCCAGATCAGCGCGACGGAGACGACGACCGGCTGCTGCCAGAGCCAGCCGGCGCCGCCTGCAAGGACGGGGCCGATCCAGCTATGGGCGGCGTTGTAGGCGATCGCGCCGGCCTTCGGCCCGCGCAGGTAGCCGAGGAAGGCGACGTCCGGCACGAGGATCAGCGCCGCGAACAGCCACCAGCTCGCGCCGCTCTGCCAGTAGGCGGCGACGGCGAGCGCCGCGAGCGCGGCGTTCTCCAGCCGGAGCAGGCGGATCATTCCCGGTCCTCCTTGCCGCTTTCATGGGCACGCCACAGGTCGGGCCGGCGTTCCCTGGTCAGCCTCTCGGCCTCGGCGCGCCGCCATGCCGCGATCCTCGCATGGTTGCCGGAGGTCAGCACCTCGGGAATGGCGCGGCCCTCGAAGAGCTGCGGCCGCGTGTAGTGCGGATGCTCGAGCAGGCCGCTCTCGAAGCTTTCCTCCTCGCCCGAGGCCTCGTTGCCCATCACGCCCGGCAGGAGCCGCACCACGGCGTCGAGCAGCATCAGCGCGGCCGGCTCGCCGCCCGACAGGATGTAGTCGCCGACGGAGACCTCCTCCAGCGCCCGCGCCTCGATCAGCCGCTGGTCGACGCCCTCGAAGCGGCCGCACAGGATGACGGCGCCCGGCCCGGCCGCCAGCGCGCGCACGCGGGCCTGCGTCAGCGGCGTGCCGCGCGGGCTCATCAGC
>JACZJD010000147.1 GCA_014860725.1 Aquamicrobium sp. | reverse complement strand
CGATTCGCCCCACCAGCGACCGCACCCGCGAGGCCGTCTTCAACGTCATCGCCCACAACTGGCCGGAAAGGCTCGAGGGCGCGCGGGTGCTCGACCTCTTCTCCGGCACCGGCGCGCTCGGGCTGGAGGCGCTGTCGCGCGGGGCCGCGCACTGCCTGTTCATCGAGGAATCGGCCGAGGGGCGCGGCCTGATCCGCACCAATGTCGAGGCCTTCGGCCTTCAGGGCCGCGCCAAGATATTCCGCCGCGATGCGACGCGGCTGGGCGACGTCGGCACCATCGCGCCCTTCGACCTCGTCTTCGCCGATCCGCCCTACGGCAAGGGACTGGCCGAGCGCGCGCTCGAATCGGCGCTCGCCGGCGGCTGGCTGAAGCCCGGTGCGCTGGCGGTGGTCGAGGAGGCCGCCGCCACGCCGTTCCAGCCGCCGCAGGGCCTGTCGCTCCTCGAAAGGCGCGATTGGGGCGACACCAGCGTCACTTTCTGCGCGCGCACCTGAATTCGGCCAATCTTGCCCTGTCAATGTTGCTGCGGACGACATCGCGCTTGGGCTGTTTGCTTGCGGGCGGCCAGGGGCTATGTCTGCGCGGGCACAGGAAGAAGGATGTTGCGATGGATGTGATTCGACCGGATGCGCTTCGCGGCAGGGGGGTGAGGCCCGTTCTGCGGGCGGCCGTTGCCGCTCTGCTTCTGGGCGCGCTGCCGCTCCTCCCGGCCGCCGCCGAGGAAGCGGCGCAGATCGAAAGCTTCAGCCTCGACAACGGGCTCGAGGTCGTCGTCATTCCCGACCGCCGCGCGCCCGTCGTCACCCATATGCTGTGGTACAAGGTCGGCTCCGCCGACGAGGACCCCGGCAAGTCGGGCATCGCCCACTTCTTCGAGCATCTGATGTTCAAGGGCACGACCGAGTACGGCCCCGGCGTGTTCTCCGCCCGCATCGCCGATGTCGGCGGCCGCGAGAACGCCTTCACCTCCTACGACTACACCGCCTATTTCCAGCAGGTCGCGCCGGAGATCCTGCCCGAGATGATGGAGATGGAAGCCGACCGCATGACCAACCTCGTCCTCACCGAGGAGGTCATCGCGCCCGAGCGCGACGTCGTCATCGAGGAGCGCAACTCGCGCGTCGAGAACGATCCCGCCTCGCTGCTGTCGGAGGAGATGAGCGCGACGCTCTACCAGAACCATCCCTACCGCATCCCGGTCATCGGCTGGATGCACGAGATCGAGAAGCTGAACCGCGAGGACGCCATCGACTTCTACCGCCGCTACTACGCGCCGAACAACGCGGTGCTGGTGGTCGCGGGCGACGTCGATGCGCAGACCGTGCGCGAGCTCGCCGAGGCCACCTACGGCAAGGTCGAGCGCGGGCCGGACCTGCCGCCGCGCGAACGCCCGACCGAGCCCGAGCAGAACACCCGCCGCACCGTGACGCTGGTCGACGAGCGCGTCGGCGTGCCGAGCTTCTCGAAGCGCTGGGTGGTGCCGTCCTACACCACGGCCGGGAAGGGCGAGGCCGAGGCGCTCGACCTTCTCGCCGAGGTGCTGGGCGGCGGCGTGCGCAGCCGCATCTATCAGGAGCTGGTGGTGAAGCAGGGCATCGCCTCCTCGGCCATGGCCTACTACCAGAGCACCGCGCTGGACGACACGATGTTCATGGTGCTCGGCTCGCCGCGCGGCGAGGCGACGCTGGAGGACGTCGAGCGCGCCATCGACGCCGAGATCGCCAAGATCGCGGCCGACGGCGTCACCGGGGACGAGCTCGAGAAGGCGAAGAAGCGCTTCGTGCGCTCGATGATCTTCGCCCGCGACGAGCAGAGCGGCATGGCCCGCATCTACGGCTCGACGCTGACCACCGGCGGCACGGTGGAGGACATCGCGAGCTGGCCCGACCGCGTCCGCGCCGTCACCGTCGAGGACGTCAAGGCCGCGGCCGTGCGCTGGCTGGACGAGCGCCGGTCCGTCGCCGGCTACCTGCTGCCCAAGGAGTGAGAACGCCGATGAGAAACCCCGACATGGCCAATCGCTTCGCGCAGGCGCTGACGACGCTGCTGCTCGCCCTCGTCTTCCTCACCTTCCCGGCCATCGCGCCCGTGCGCGCCGAGGTCACGATACAGGAAGTCACCTCCGACGGCGGCGTCACCGCCTGGCTGGTCGAGGACTACACCGTGCCCATCGTGGCCGTCCGCTTCGCCTTCAAGGGCGGCAGCGTGCAGGACCCCGCCGGCAAGGAGGGGCTGTCCAACCTGATGACCGGCCTGTTCGACGAGGGTGCGGGCGATCTCGACGCCGACGCCTTCCAGGAACGGCTGGACGACGTCGGCGCGGAGATGAGCTTCGACGCCCGCCGCGACGCCGTCTACGGCTCGATGCGCATGCTGGCGGAGGAGCGCGAGGCCGCCTTCGAGCTGCTGCGGCTCGCCGTCAGCCGGCCGCGCTTCGATGCCGAGCCGGTCGAGCGCATCCGCGCCCAGATCCTCACCGGCATCCAGCGCGACATGCGCGACCCCAACGTGCTCGGCCGCGACCAGCTCTCGCGCGCGCTCTACGGCGACCACCCCTACGCCCGCCGCTCCGACGGCACGGCCGAATCGCTCGCCGCCATCACCGCCGACGACCTGCGCGCGCTGCATGCCCGCACCTTCGCCCGCTCCAGCCTCAGCATCGCCGTCGTCGGCGCCATCGACGCCGGCACGCTGAAGGCCGAGCTCGACCGCGTCTTCGGCGAGCTGCCGGCCGAGCCCGCGCTGGAGCCGGTGGCGAAGGCCTCGCTCAACCTCGCGCAGGAGGTGCGCTACGCCTATCCGCTGCCGCAGGCCTCGCTCCAGCTCGTCTATCCCGGCGTCGAGCGCGACGATCCCGGCTTCTTCGCCGCCTTCCTCATGAACCACGTGCTCGGCGGCGGCACCTTCTCCTCGCGCCTGTTCGACGAGGTGCGCGAGAAGCGCGGCCTCGCCTACGGCGTCGGCTCGTCGCTGCATACGAGCGACTATTCCGACATGCTCATCATCGGCACCTCCACCCGCGCCGACCGCGCGCAGGAGGCGCTCGGGATCATCCGCGACGTGGTGCGCGGCGTGGCCGAGAACGGGGTGAGCGAGGAGGAACTGGCCAAGGCCAAGACCTATCTGATCGGCGCCTATCCCATCAACAACCTCGATTCGTCGACGGCCGTCGCCCGCACGCTGGTCGAGCTGCAGAAGGACAAGCGCGGCATCGACTACATCGAGCGCCGCGCCGCGCTGATCGAGGCCGTGACCGCGGAGGACGTCAAGGCCGCGGCCGCCCGGCTGCTGACGGCCGAGCCGGCGATCCTGGTGATCGGGCCGGAC
>JACZJD010000146.1 GCA_014860725.1 Aquamicrobium sp. | reverse complement strand
CTCCTGAGGTGTGCGGTGCAGGTTCGTCCGAGTGTACGAAGCGGGACCGACAGCACCCGGCCCCGGCGGCCGTCGTCCCTGCGGAGCCCGGTCGCTCAGCCCACGACGACCGGATCGCCGACCCGGATCCTCCCCCCGCGGCCCGCCGGCAGCAGCAGGACGCCGAGGGTGGGCTCGGCCTGGCCGAACTCGCCGGTGAGCACCTTCAACAGCTTCGCGTCCCGGACGCCGGTGTCGGGGTTCGCGGTGATCGCGAGGCACCGGACGATGGTCTTGACGACGCTGAACCGGACGTCGCCGATCGTCAGGTCGGCGCCCCCGTCCACCCAGTCGAGTTCCGACCAGGCCGGCACGCCCTCGATCACCGGCTGCGGGCCGGAGCCGTTGGCGCGCTCGCGGCGCGACGGCTGCTGCTCGGTCTGGCGCGGGGCCGGCTGCTCCGCCTGCACGGGCTGGAAGCCCTCGTCGCCCTCGTCGTCGAGATCGTCGTCGTCGCGGGCGTCGCGCACCTGCTGCTGCTGCGGCATCTGCGCCAGCGCGGCCATGATGATGCGGTTGTAGTGCTCGGCGTGCTGGAGATAGTTCTCGGCCATCACGCGGTCGCCGGCGCTCTGCGCGTCACGGGCGAGCGTGGCGTATTTCTCGGCAATCTGCTGCGCGGAACCGCGGATCTTCACATCCGGGCCGTTGCTCTCGTAGTTGCGGGTAAGCGGGTTGGGCCCCTTGCGGTTCTGGTTCTGGTTGCCGCCGCCGCGTCCGCGCATGCGCCTGTTCTGCTGTGGCCTCATTCGTAGCTCTTCATGTTGGAAATGCACTCCGTCGCAGA
This sequence comes from Aquamicrobium sp., assembly GCA_014860725.1. The sequence continues at coordinate 6,486 of JACZJD010000146.1, read as the reverse complement.
GGCGGCCGGGGACCGCACGCTTGCGCTCTCTCGTTGGCGACCGGCTGCATGGGCTTGGCCCAGGCCTCGTCAAATCCTGTCCCGGTTCATGTCGCTTCCAGATGATCCCCGCACGAAGCACAGGCGTGGTTACACGCTAGGAGGCAGCTATCCCTGAAGGAACCGAATCGATAACAGCACTGCCTGCTTCGTCTCATCCGGTGGCCGGAAATTATCCGCAATATCCTTGCTTGCCAAGCGGTTTTTTGCGCTGCGCCATTGCGGCTTTCACCGGCCGAAGGCAACAACCCGCAACACGCCGCCGAGGTCTTCCGCCCGCTCCGCGAGCCGGAACCCGTGCCGGGCGAAGATCGCCTCCACCGCGTGCGCCTGACCGATGCCGATCTCGACCGCAACCATGCCGTCGGCTTCCAGATGCCGCTCAGCTCCGGCCGCTATGGCACGATAGGCATCGAGGCCATCGGGTCCGCCGTCGAGCGCCGCCCGGGGATCGTGCTCGCGCACCTCGCGCGCCAGCAACTCCACCTCGTTGGAGGCAATATAGGGCGGATTTGAGACGACAAGATGAAATCGCCCCTCGACCGCCTCGAACCAGTCCGACCGCACCGTGCGGAACCGGGTCGCCATGCCCGTCATATCGGCATTGGCGGCCGCCGTCGCAAGGGCGTCCTGCGAAATATCCGTCGCCAGCGCCGTCGTCAGCGGCTCCTCCTTCAGGAGCGCCAGCGCCACCGCGCCGGTGCCGGTGCCGAGATCGAGGATGCGGCATGCGCCGTGCCGCGCCGCCATCGCCCGCACATGCGGCAGCGCCAGATCGACCAGCGCCTCGGTGTCGGGCCGGGGCTCCAGCGTCCCGGGCGAGAGCGCAAGCCGCAGGCCGTGGAACTCGCGATGGCCGAGGATGCGGAACACCGGCTCGCCCGCGAGCCGCCGTTCAAGCATGGCCGCGGCCGCCCGCGCGCCCTCCGGCCTCACGGCGCGGCCGGGCGAAAGGAGAAGATCGGTGCGGGTCGCGCCCGTCGCATGCTCGACGATCAGCCGCGCGTCGAGCGCCGCCTCGGCCACGCCCGCCGCCTCCAGCACCCGCCGCACATGCCGCAGGAGCGGCCCGAGGGTGGACGGAAGATCGGCCTCAGCCATCCTGCCCGGCTTCGGCCAGGAGCTTCGACTGGTGGTCGGCGATCAGCGCGTCGACGATGTCGCCGAGATCGCCCTCCATCACCTGGTCGAGCTTGTAGAGGGTGAGGTTGATGCGGTGGTCCGTCACCCGCCCCTGCGGGAAATTGTAGGTGCGGATGCGCTCGGAGCGGTCGCCGGAGCCGACCTGCAGCCGGCGCGATTCGGCGCGGTCGCCGGCCGCCTTCTCGCGTTCCATGTCGTAGAGGCGGGCGCGCAGGATCTGCATGGCGCGGGCCCGGTTCTGGTGCTGCGACTTCTCCGCCGACACGACCATGATGCCGGTGGGCAGATGGGTGATGCGCACCGCCGAATCGGTGGTGTTGACGTGCTGGCCGCCGGCGCCCGAGGCGCGCATCGTGTCGATGCGGATGTCCTCGTTGCGAATTTCGATGTCCACCTCTTCCGCCTCCGGCAGCACCGCGACGGTGGCGGCCGAGGTGTGGATGCGGCCGCCGGCCTCCGTCTCCGGCACGCGCTGGACGCGGTGGACGCCGGACTCGAACTTCAGATGCGCGAACACGCCCTTGCCGGACACCGAGGCGATGACCTCCTTGAAGCCGCCGACCTCGCCTTCGCTGGCCGAGATCAGCTCGAAGCGCCAGCCCATCCGCGCAGCAAAGCGCTCGTACATGCGGTAGAGATCGCCGGCGAACAGCGCCGCCTCGTCGCCGCCGGTGCCGGCGCGGATTTCGAGGATGGCGTTCTTCTCGTCGGCCGCGTCCCTGGGCAGCAGCAGAATCCGGATTTCCTTCTGCAGCCCCTCGATCCGCTCCGCGACGCCGGGCAGCTCGGCCTCGGCGAGCTCGCGCATCTCGGCGTCGGTGCCCTTGTCGGCCAGCATCGCCTCGAGGTCGGCATGCTCGGCCTCGGCGGCGCGCAGCTCGCGGATCCTGCCGGCCATCTCCTGAAGCTCCGAATATTCGGAGGCGAGCTTGACATAGGCGTCCGGGTCCGGGCCCGCGGCCATGCGGGCCTCGACGAGCTCGAAGCGTTTCAGGACCTGGTCCATCCGGTCGCGCGGCAGTTCGATCATGCGGAATCCGTTACAGGGGCCAGAGTTCGTTCCCGGGCCGGAATGCGTTACAGAGGAATGTCGTTCTCGGCCGCGAAGGCGGCGAGCATGCCGCGCACGTCCTTCTCGCAGGTCGGCGCGTTGAGCGTGTCGTCCATCAGCTCGGTCAGCCTTTCGAGCGGCAGCTCGGTCAGCATCGCCTTGACCGGGCCGATGGCGGCCGGCGACATCGAGATCGAGCGGTAGCCGACGCCGAGCAGCGCCATGGCCGAGATCGGCCGGCCGGCGAGCTCGCCGCACAGCGTCACCGGCGTGCCCGCCTCGCGCCCCGCCTCGGTGATCTGGCGCAGGAGCCGCAGGAACGGCACCGAGATCGGGTCGAAGCGGTCGCCGACGCGGCTGTTGCCGCGGTCGGTAGCGGTGACGAACTGGAACAGGTCGTTGGAGCCGACGGAGACGAAGTCGACCGTGTTCATCAGCTCCTCGAGCTGCCACATCAGCGACGGCACCTCGATCATCGCCCCGAGCTTGAGCGCGGTCGGCAGGTGGTGGGCGAAGCGGGAGAGGTGACGCACCTCCTTCTCGATTATCTCGCGCGCCTGCCTGATCTCGGCGATCTCGGTCACCATCGGCAGCATCACGCGCAGCTCGCGTCCGCCCGCCGCCTTGAGCAGCGCCCGCATCTGGGTGCGCAGAAGGCCCGGCCGGTCGAGGGTGAGCCGCACGGCGCGCCAGCCGAGCGCCGGGTTCTCCTCGTTCTCGATCGACTTGAAATAGGGCAGCACCTTGTCGCCGCCGATGTCGATGGTGCGGAAGGTGACGGGCTTGCCGCGCGCCGCGTCGATCACGTCGCGGTAGAGGCGCTCCTGCGCCTCGGCGCGCGGGAAGGTCGAGGCGACCATGAACTGGAGCTCGGTGCGGAAGAGGCCGATGCCGGCCGCGCCCGATTCGGCGAGCTGCGGCAGGTCGACGGCGAGCCCGGCATTCATCATCAGGTCGATGGGCACGCCGTCCTTCGTCACCGACGGCTTCTTGCGCAGCTCGCGGTAGAGCTCCTGCCGGCGGGCGCGGAAGCGCACCTTTTCGGCATAGGCGGCCTCGACGTCGGAGGGCGGGCGCAGGTGGACGACGCCGTCGACGCCGTCGACGATCACCGCGTCGCCGTTCTCGGCCATCGACACCGCGCCCTTGGCCTGGCCGGTGACGGGAATGCCCATGGCGCGCGCCACGATCACCACGTGGCTGGTGATGGCCCCGTCCTCCAGCACCAGCCCGCGCAGCTTCTCGCGCGGGTAGTCGAGGAGCTCGGCCGCGCCCATCGAGCGCGCCACCACGATGGCGTCGCGCGGCAGCGAGGCGGCGAGCGTCTCCGGCCCGTGGCCGAGCAGCATGCGCAGGAGCCGGTTGGCGAGGTCGTCGAAATCGCTCATCCGCTCGCGCAGGTACGGGTCGGTCATGTGCAGCATGCGCGCGCGCATGTCGGACTGCACCTTCTCGACCGCGGCCTCGGCCGTCAGGCCGTTGCGGATCGCCTCGTGCAGGCGGCGCACCCAGCCGGTGTCGTCGGCGAACATGCGGTAGGCCTCGAGCACGGCGCGGTGCTCGCCCTCGAAGGCGACGTCGCGGCGCGACAGCATGTCGTCGATGGAGAGCCTGAGCGAGCCGAGCGCGCCTTCCAGCCGCTCGATCTCCTCCTCGGAGTCCTCGTTGAACAGGTTGGTGACGACGATGCGCGGCTCGTGCAGCACGACGTGGCCGAGGCCGAGCCCGTCGTTGAACGCAGCACCCCCGATCGTCACCGGCCGCGACAGGTCGAGCTCGATGCCGGGGCGGGTGAGCCGGGCGAGATCGCCGGTGGCGATCATCTCGGCGATCACCATCGCGGTCGTCTCCAGCGCCTCGACCTCGTCCTCGCGGTACTGGCGCATGGTCTTGTTCTGGACGACGAGCACGCCGAGCGTGCGGCCGGCGCGCAGCACCGGCACGCCGAGGAACGAATTGTAAATCTCCTCGCCCGTCTCGGGCAGGTAGGCGAAGGCCGGGTGCTTCTGGGCGTCGGAGAGGTTGAGGGGCCGGGCGCTCGCCGCGATGGTGCCGACGAGGCCCTGGCCGAGCCTGAGCTGCGCGTGGTGGACCGAGGACGGGTTCAGGCCCTCGGTGGCGTAGAGCTCGAGCACGGCGTCGGCGCGCAGCACGTAGAGCGAGCACACCTCGGCGACCATGTTCTGGGCGATATGGTGCACGATGCGGTCGAGCCGGTCCTGCGGCTCGAGCGGCTCCGCCATCAGCTCGCGAAGCCTTCTCAGCAATAGGCGCGGTCCTGCGGCCGTCTCTCGCATCGGACTCCTTTCCAACGCCCTCGGCAACGCGCGGCCGCCGGTCCTCCACCGGCGCCCGCCGCCCGGTCCGGTCTGTGCCGGCGACTCGTCCGTCTACTGCTTATCGAGACCGTAGACGGAATGCAAAGTGCGCACTGCGAGTTCTGTATAGGCGCCGTCGATCAGGATCGAAATCTTGATCTCCGAAGTGGTGATGGCGCGAATATTGATGCCCTTCCCGGCCAGCGCCTTGAAGGCGGTGGCCGCGACGCCGGCATGGCTGCGCATGCCGATGCCGATCACCGACACCTTGGACAGCCCCGCCTCGTGCTGGATCACGTCGAAGCCGACCGTCTCCTTGACCTTCTCCAGCACGGCGAGCGCCTTGGCGATGTCGCCGGCCGGCACGGTGAAGGTCATGTCGGTGAACTTGCCGTCCTCGGAGATGTTCTGGACGATCATGTCGACATTGATGCCGGCCTCGGCCAGCGGCCCGAAAATGCCTGCGGAAACGCCCGGGCGGTCCTCGACGCGGCGCAGCGAAATCTGCGCCTCGTCCTTGGCGTAGGCGATGCCGGTCACGACTTGCTGTTCCACGATCTCGTCCTCGTCGCAAATGAGGGTTCCGGGCGGGTTGTCGAAATCGCCCATGCCGGGCGCGTCCGGCGCCTCGAAGGAGGAGCGCACGAAGGTGCGCACCTTGTGCACCATGGCGAGCTCCACCGAGCGTACCTGCAGCACCTTGGCGCCGAGCGAGGCCATCTCCAGCATCTCCTCGAAGGAGATGCGGGCAAGCCGTCGCGCCTTGGGCTCGATGCGCGGGTCGGTGGTGTAGACGCCGTCGACGTCGGTGTAGATGTCGCAGCGGTCGGCCTTGACCGCGGCGGCGAGCGCCACGGCCGAGGTGTCGGAGCCGCCGCGGCCGAGCGTGGCGATGCGGTTGTCCGGCCCCACGCCCTGGAAGCCGGCGACGACCGCGACCTGCCCGATGCCGAAGCGGCGCACCAGCTCCGCGCCGTCGATGTCGGTGATGCGCGCCGCGCCGTGGGCGTTGTCGGTGCGGATCGGGATCTGCCAGCCCTGCCACGAGCGGGCGTCGACGCCCATGGCCTGAAGCACCAGCGCCAGGAGCCCGGACGTGACCTGCTCGCCCGAGGCGACGACGGCGTCGTATTCGCGCGCGTCGTAGATGTTGAGGTTGGCGCCCTCGGCCATCGAGGCGTCCCGCACCCAGGCGACGAGCTCGTTGGTCTTGCCGGCCATGGCCGAGACGACGACGGCGACCTCGTGGCCGGCATCGACCTCGCGTTTGACGTGACGCGCCACATTGCGGATGCGGGCGATGTCGGCGACCGATGTCCCGCCGAATTTCATCACGATGCGCGCCATGGGAGCGACAGGTCCTTGCGAAGCGGCCGGAGGGAAGTTTTCCCCGGAAAAATCAAGCTGAAACGCCCCGTGCGACGGGGCGCGAATGCGCGGGTTCCATAGCCAAATCCTCGGCCCTTCGCAAGCGAGATGGGACAGCGCGCTTGACATTGTCGCCCCTCTCCCCGACTTGATCTTGGTTCAGAGGAGACACGCCATGCCAGAGGCCCGACGAACGACCATCGACGCCGGCGAAGTCGAACGCTTCTCCGCCCTTGCCGCCGAATGGTGGAACCCCAACGGCAAGTTCCGGCCGCTTCACAAGTTCAATCCCGTCAGGCTCGCCTATATCCGCGACCAGGTCGCCGCCCGCTTCGGCCGCGACCCGCACGCCGCCCGTCCCTTCGAGGGCCTGCGCTTCCTCGACATCGGCTGCGGCGGCGGCCTCCTGTGCGAGCCCATGGCGCGGCTGGGCGCCGAGGTGGTGGGCGCCGACGCGTCCGAGACCAACATCGAGGTGGCGAAGCTGCATGCCGCGGAGGCCGGCGTCTCGATCGACTACCGCGCCACGACCGCGGAGGCGCTGGCCGAGGCCGGCGAGACCTTCGA
>JACZJD010000017.1 GCA_014860725.1 Aquamicrobium sp. | reverse complement strand
GGCCACCTCTCCCCAGAGGGGAGAGGAAAAACGCTGCCGCTATGCCGAGCCTTGTCCAGCCTGGGCTTTTCCTCTCCCCTCTGGGGAGAGGTGGCGAGCGCAGCGAGCCGGTGAGGGGTCGGCGCAAACGCCCGGAATGATGCCCCCTGCGCCGCCGTCAATACGCCGCCGCGTAGCGGGCACACTGCTCGTCGAGGGAGAGTTGCCCCATCATCTCGGCCTCGAAGCGCTTGTGCGCGAGATAGGCCGACTTCAGCTCCGGGCCGAAGCTGTCGGCCAGCACCGTATCGGCCTCGAACAGGTCGAGCGCCTCGCCGAGCGACTGCGGCAGGCGCACGATGTTCAGCGCGCGCAGGCGCTCGGGCGAAAGGTTCTGCGGCGCGCCCTCGCACACGGCCGGGATCGGCAGGCCGGCGTCGAGGCCGTGCAGGCCCGCCGCCAGCATCGCGCCCAGCACCAGATAGGGGCTCGCCGCCGCATCGGCCGCGCGGAACTCGAAATGGAACTGCTTCGCGATGTCCGCCGTCTGGAACACCGGGCAGATGCGCACGCCCGCCTCGCGGTCGCGATAGCCGAGATTGTTGTAAGCCGCGCTCCAGCGGTTGGGCGTCAGCCGCAGATAGGAGATCGAGGCCGCCGCGGTCACGGCGGTGATGGCGGGCAGGCACGCGAGCATGCCGGTGACGAAGCTGCCGGCGCGCGCCGACATGCCGTCGGCATGCGCCGCATCGTGGTTGACCGGCGCGCCGGTCGCCGCGTCGATCAGGCTGAAATGGACATGGACGCCGTTGCCGACGGCGTCGGGCCGCAGGATCGGCGTGAAGGAGACCCGGCCGCCGAGATTGTGCGCGACCGAACGCGCGATCTCGCGCACCGCCACCGCCTGGTCGGCCGCCGCGACGCCGATCGCCGGCCCCACCGTCACCTCGTACTGCTTCGGCCCGTATTCCGGCATGAAGGTGTCGAGGGAAAGCCCCGCCTCCTTCATCGCGCCGAGATAGCTTTCCGCGAACAGGCCCTGCCGGCGGAAGGAATCGAGCGCGTAACTGGCGTTGGGCTTCTCCTCGACCGCCTCGTAGACGAACTCGTGCTCGAAAGCGGCCTTCACCTTCAGCCCGTGGCGCGCCTCGATGGCGGCGAGGACGCGCTTCAGGAAGCCGCGCGGGCAGACCGGCCACGGCGAGCCGTCGAGATGCAGGATGTCGCCCATGACGAAATGCTCGGCCGCGGCATCCGGGCCGAAGTCGATGCGCACGCGGGTGTCGGGATCGGGGATGAGGACGAGGTCGCCGAACGGCCCCCACGGGCTCGGCGCGATCGGGCCGTGCGCGGTGATCATGCTGTTGGTCGGCGTCCAGCCGATGCCCTTCCTCAGCCTGTCTTCGAGATCGGACGCCGGAAACCCCTTGCCCCGTGTCTGGCCGCCGAGGTCGTTGGTGCACAGCATTACGATTTCTTCTCTCTTCATCCTGTTCCCCTTTGGCTTTCCGGTGCCGTGATTATTGCTTCGCCTCTTCCCGCGATCCGGCGCGCTCGCCGCGCAGCGTCTCGAGGCGCTCGATCCTCGTCTTGCCGTCGCCGCCGATCCGCGCCGCGGTCGCGCCCACCAGCGCCTCGCCGAGCGCCATGCCCATCGTCAGCATGTCGAACACCGACGGCGACTCGACCGGGAACGGCAGCACGTGGCGGGCGACGCGCGAGACCGGCGACTGCCAGATGTCGGTGAAGAGCACGACGGTCGCGCCCTGCTGGGTCGCCGCCTTCTGCGCGAACTCGATCACGTCCTGCTGGTAGCGGCGCACGTCGAAGACGACGAGCACGCTGTTGCGGCCGATGTCGAGCAGGTGCTGCGGCCAGCGCTGGGTCTGGCCGCTCACCACGTGGATCTTGCCGCGCACGGCCGAAAGCAGGTCGGCGATGTAGGTGGCGAGGTTCGAGGAATAGCGCCCGCCGATGAAATGGATGTCGCGCCGGGGCTCCGACAGAAGCGCCACCACCTTGTCGAACTCGCTCGCCGGCACGACCCGGTCCAGCTCCTCGAGGCTGGCGGCGAGATTGGCGGTGAAGCGGGCGAGGAAATGCGACTGCGTGCCCGCCGGCCGCCGTTCGGACTGGCTGAAGCGCAGGAGCGGCGACTGCAGCGTCACCTCCAGATGCCGGCGCAGCGAGTCCTGGAAGTCGGCATAGACCGAGAAGCCGAGGCGGCGCACCAGCCGCAGTACCGTCGCCGTGCTCACCCCGCTCTGCTCGGCGAACTCGGCGACCGTGTTCAGCCCCGCCATCGGATAGTTGGCGATGAGATGGCGCGCCGCGCGCGCTTCGCGCTGGCTCAGCGACGGCAATTCCCTTCTCAGGCGTTCCAGCACGTCCGCGGACTCTGATCCTGTCATGACCGTTCCTCCCCTTTCTGTATCAAATCAGACAAATTTGATTTGATGAAGAAAAATGTACCGTTCTGTTGACGAACGGCGTCAGCCATTGCATCCTTTGTTTCATGAATGCCGCACGCCTTCCGGATTGTCCGGCAATGCGTTGGGAAGGCGGCATAAACAGGGGAAGCGAGATATGAAAGCACTACTTTCCGTATCGGCCCTGGTGATGGCGGCCATGCTCGGCACTGCCAGCGCCCAGGACGTCATCAAGATTGGCGCGCTCTACAACCTGACGGGCGGCATGTCGTCGCTCGACGGTCCGTCGCTCAAGGGTGCTCAGCTCGCAGCCAAGCAGATCAACGCCGCCGGCGGCCTTCTCGGCAAGCAGATCGAGCTGATCGCGCCGGACGGCAAGACCGACCAGCAGGAGACCGCCATCGCCGCGCAGCGCGTGCTGTCGGAAGGCGTCGTCGCCGGCTTCGGCCAGTCCGACACCACCTTCGTCATGGCCGGCGCGCCGCTGTTCCAGGAAAAGGGCGTGCCGTTCCTCACCTCCGGCGCCACCCATCCCGAGCTGCCGCAGTGGGTCGGCGACTACATGTTCATGACCGCCTTCGGCGACGACGACCAGTCCTACGCCATCGCCGACTACGCCTACGACAAGCTCGGCGCCCGCCGCGTCGCGGTGTGGACCGACAACTCGATGGACTTCACCAAGGCGCTGAGCAAGTTCTTCGTCGAGCGCTTCAAGGAGAAGGGCGGCGAGATCGTCGGCGAGGACATCTTCATGATGGGCGACACCGACTTCTCGGCCCAGATCGCCCGCCTCGCCGCCATCGACCCCAAGCCCGATGCGGTCTTCGTCTCGGCGATCCCGTCCGAGGCCGGCCTGTCGGTCAAGCAGATCCGCGAGCAGGGCCTCGACCTCACCATCGTCTCGGGCGACGGCTTCGACACCCAGCTCGTCTCGACCGTTCCCGGCCCCGAGCTCGCCAACAACGTCTACTTCTCCACCCACACCTATCTCGGCGACGACCGCCCCGAGGTGCAGAAGTTCATCGAGGACTACAAGGCCGAGTACGGCATCGAGCCGGAGAACTCCTTCGCGCCGCTGGGCTACGACGCGCTCAACCTGCTCGCCGACGCCATCCGGCGCGCCAACTCCGACGAGCCGGCCAAGATCCGCGACGCGCTCGCCGAGACCCGCGGCTTCAAGGCGGTGACGGGCGAGATCAGCTACACCCGCGAAAGCATGGTGCCGCCGAAGCCGATCTCGATCATCAGCGTCACCGGCGGCGAGTTCAAGGTCGAGGAAATCTGGCTCCCCGAGTAAGCCGGCCCTTACGCCGACGGACGGAGCCCTCCGGGCTCCGTCTTCGTTTGTGCCCCCACGAACCACCCCGTCCGCCCGCGCGGACATGAATGCGAGAGGCAGGAATGAGCGAAGAATCCGGCAGCACCCTTGCACGCTACGAAGGCAGGGACCGCAAGCTCGTCGCCGCGCGCACCGCCGTGCTGGTGGTCGATGCCCAGAACGCCGAGCTGCTGCCCGAGGTGCTGGAAAAATATCCCGAGTTCGACCGCGCTCTGCACGAACGCGCCCTGCCCGCCATGAAGCGGCTGGTCGACGGCGCGCGGGCAAAGGGCGTCGAGATCGTCTACACGGTGATCGAGGCGCTGACGCGCGACGGCCGCGACCGCTCGCTCGACCACAAGCTGTCCAACATCCTCGTGCCGCGCGGCTCGCATCTCGGCAAGGTCATCGACCTCGTCGCCCCGCAGGAGGACGACATCGTCCTGCCCAAGACCTCCTCGGGCGTCTTCAACTCGACCAACATCGACTACGTGCTGCGCAATCTCGGCGTCGACAACCTGATCGTCGCCGGCTTCCTCACCGACCAGTGCGTGGACATGGCCGTGCGCGACGGCGCCGACCGCGGCTACTATGTGGTGTGCGCCGGCGACGCCTGCGCCAGCTACACCGAGGAGCGCCACGCCACGGCGCTCAGGACCTTCGGCGGCTACTGCCGCCTGCAGAACGTGGACGAGGTTCTGGCCGACATCGTCTGACGGTCAGCGCGCACGGGAAGCCGGCACGGCCGCTCCCGGCAACGCGCACGACGCGGGCGGCGTTTCGGGCCAGGAACGCCGCCCGCGCAATTTTCGCCCGCGCGGTTTTCGCCCGCTCCCTCGGGCCGAAAATCAGGCCGCCAGCGCCGACGCCGGCGCCACCGCCTCGTAGCCCAGCGCCTCGGCCACGGCGCGGTTGGTGATGCGGCCGCGATGGACGTTCAGGCCGTCCATCAGGTGCGGGTCGTCGGCCAGCGCCCGCAATCCCCTGTCGGCGAGCATCAGGCCGTAATGCAGCGTCGCATTGTTGAGCGCCTGCGCCGAGGTGACCGGCACCGCGCCCGGCATGTTGGCGACGCAGTAGTGCACGATGCCGTCGACCTCGTAGGTCGGCTCGGCATGGGTGGTCGGCCGCGAGGTCTCGAAGCAGCCGCCCTGGTCGATCGCGACATCGACCAGCACCGCGCCCTTCTTCATTTCGGCCAGCATCTCGCGTCCGACGAGCTTGGGCGCGGCGGCGCCGGGGATCAGCACCGCGCCGACCACGACGTCGGCGGCAAGGCACTCCTCCTCCACCGCCTCGACCGTCGCGTAGCGGGTGCGCACGCGGCCGCCGAAGATGTCGTCGAGCTGGCGCAGGCGCGGCAGCGAGCGGTCGACGATCGTCACCTCCGCGCCGAGGCCGACCGCCATCCGCGCCGCATTCAGCCCGACCACGCCGCCACCCAGAATCGCCACC
>JACZJD010000145.1 GCA_014860725.1 Aquamicrobium sp. | reverse complement strand
GCGCTCCTCCTCGTCGATCACGGCAGCTACGCCGATGTCGCCCAGCGCGTCGAGACGCTGACCGGCGAGACCAACCCGCTGCGCCATTCGGCGCGCGAGGCGCTGGCGCTCGCCGCCTGGAAGGAAGGCCGCATGGCCGATGCCGCCGCGCTCTACGACCAGATCGTCGACGACGAGGGCGCGCCGCAGAACATCCGCCAGCGCGCCACCCTGATGTCCGAACTGATCCGCGGTTCGGGCGCATCGTCCTGACCGCGCTGATGGGCCTCAAGGTCGCCATCGTCGGCCGCCCCAATGTCGGCAAGTCGACATTGTTCAACCGGCTCGTCGGCCGCAAGCTGGCGCTGGTGGACGACACGCCGGGCGTGACGCGCGACCGCCGCGTCCATGCCGCGAAGCTCTACGACCTGCGCTTCGACGTCATCGACACCGCCGGGCTGGAGGACGCCGCCTCCGCCTCGCTCGAGGGCCGCATGCGCGCCCAGACCGAGACGGCCATCGACGAGGCCGACCTCGTCCTGTTCCTGATCGACTCCAAGGTCGGCGTCATGCCCGACGACCGCACCTTCGGCGACCTCGTGCGGCGCACCGGCAAGCCGGTGGTGCTGATCGCCAACAAGGCCGAGGCGCGCGGCGCGCAGGCCGGCATGCTGGAGGCGTGGGAGCTCGGCCTCGGCGAGCCGGTGCCGATCTCGGCCGAGCACGGCGAGGGCATGCCCGACCTGCGCGAGGCCATCGTCGCGGCACTCGGCGAGGAGCGCGCCTTCGCGCACGAGAAGGAGGAGGCGGCCATCGCCGCCGCCGCGGGCGAGCCGCTGGTCGGCGAGGACATCGACGACCCGGACGCCGAAGAGGTGCCCGAATACGACGCCACGAAGCCGCTGCGCATCGCCGTCGTCGGCCGGCCCAATGCCGGCAAGTCGACCATGATCAACGCGCTGATCGGCGAGGAGCGGCTGCTGACCGGGCCGGAAGCCGGCATCACCCGCGATTCGATCTCCGTCGACTGGGACTGGCGCGGGCGCCGGATCAAGCTGTTCGACACGGCGGGCCTGCGCCGCAAGTCGCGCGTGCAGGAGAAGCTGGAGAAGCTCTCCGTCGCCGACGGCCTGCGCGCCGTGCGCTTCGCCGAGGTGGTGATCGTGGTGCTCGACGCCACCATCCCCTTCGAGAAGCAGGACCTGCAGATCGCCGACCTGATCGCGCGCGAGGGCCGCGCGCCGGTCATCGCCTTCAACAAGTGGGACCTGATCGAGAACCCGCAGGAGACGCTGGCCGAGCTGCGCGAGAAGACCGCGCGGCTGCTGCCGCAGGTGCGCGGCATCCGCGCCGTGCCGGTCTCGGCCGAGACCGGCCGTGGCCTCGACAGGCTGATGGAGGCGGTGGAGGAGACGCACCGCGTCTGGAACCGCCGCGTCTCCACCGGCAAGCTCAACCGCTGGCTGGAGGACATCCTCGGCCACCACCCGCCCCCGGCCGTCGCCGGCCGGCGGCTGAAGATCAAGTACATCACCCAGGTCAAGACGCGGCCGCCGGGCTTCGTGCTGTCGTGCTCGCGGCCGGAGGCGATGCCGCAATCCTACGTGCGCTATCTGGTCAACAATCTGCGCGACAGCTTCGACATGCCGGGCGTGCCGATCCGCGTCGCGCTGCGCGCCTCGGAAAACCCCTTCGCCGGCCGCGCGAAGAAGAAGCGGTGAGCCATCGTTGAAGCTGGAGGGGCAGACGGCCATGCTCGAACGACGCGACAGCTACGAGGCGCTCTACCGCGATTTCCGCTGGCGGATTCCCGGGCGCTTCAACATCGGCGTCGCCGTCAGCGACCGCTGGGCCGCGACGGAGCCCGACCGCACCGCGCTCCTCGCCCACCGCACGGAAGGCGAGCCGGACCGCCTGAGCTACGGCGAGCTTGCCGCCCGCTCCAACGCGCTCGCCAACGCGCTGCGCGCCGGGGGCGTTTCGCGCGGCGACCGGGTGGCGCTGCTCCTGCCGCAGTGCTTCGAGGCGGCCATCGCCCACATCGCCATCTACAAGCTCGGCGCCATCGCCGTGCCGCTGGCGCTCCTGTTCGGCGTCGAGGCGCTGGAATACCGGCTGAACGCCGCCGGTGTGAAGGCGGTGGTGACGAACGATGCCGGCCGCGCCAAGCTCGCGGGCATCCGCGCGCGGCTGCCGCAGCTCGAAACGCTCGTCTCCGTCGACGGCGCCGCCGCCGGCGCGCTCGACTTCCACAGGCTGGTCGCCGACCATCCGCCGCGCTTCGAGGCCGACGACACCGGGCCGGACGACCCGGCGCTGATGATCTTCACCTCCGGCACCACCGGCCCGCCCAAGGGCGCGCTGCACGGCCATCGCGTGCTTCTCGGCCATCTGCCGGGGGTGCAGATGCCGCACGAGTTCCTGCCGCAGCCGGGCGACCTCTTGTGGACGCCGGCCGACTGGGCATGGGCGGGCGGCCTGCTCAACGTGCTGCTGCCCGGCCTCTATCTCGGCGTGCCGGTGGTGGCCGGCCGCGCCGAGCGCTTCGAGCCGGAGGCGGCGCTCGCCCTGATGGAGAAGATGAAGGTGAGGAACGCCTTCATCCCGCCGACGGCGCTCAGGATGCTGAAATCGGCGACCGGGATCGCCAGACGCTTCGACCTTCGCTTGCGCAGCATCGGCTCGGGCGGCGAGTCGCTCGGGCGCGAGACCTACGACTGGGCGCGGGCCGAGCTCGGCCTGACCATCAACGAGTTCTACGGCCAGACCGAGTGCAACCTCGTGCTCGCCTCGTGCGGCGCGCTCGGCGTCAGCCGCGGCGGCGCCATCGGCAAGCCGGTGCCGGGCCACGCGGTGGCGGTGATCGACGAGGACGGGCGCCGGGTGAAGGCCGGCGAGCCGGGGCAGATCGCGGTGCGGCGGCCCGACCCGGTGATGTTTCTCGAATACTGGCAGAACCCCGACGCCACCGCGAAGAAATTCATCGGCGACTGGATGACGACCGGCGACCAGGGCATCGAGGACGCGGACGGCTACATCCACTTCTTCGGCCGCGACGACGACGTCATCACCTCGGCCGGCTACCGCATCGGCCCGGGCGAGATCGAGGACTGCCTGACCGGCCACCCGGCCGTGGCGCTGGCCGCCGCCGTGGGCAAGCCCGACCCGCTGCGCACCGAGATCGTCAAGGCCTATGTGGTGCTGCGCGACGGCGTCGCCCCGAGCGCGACGCTCGCCGACGAGATTCGCCAGTGGGTGCGCGAGCGGCTGTCGGCGCACGAATATCCGCGCGAGGTCGAGTTCGTGGAATCGATGCCGCTGACCACCACCGGCAAGGTCATCCGCCGCATCTTCCGCGACCGGGCGCGGGCGGAGGTGTCCTGACCTTCGCCGCCGCCGCGGCCGTCATCCCGGCCAAGGGCGCGTAGCGCCCGCAGAGCCGGGACCCATTGGCCGGACCATCGTCGAGCACGGCCCGGTTCTCATCCCGGCGCGTGACGAGGCTGTCGCGCGAACCCGCCACCCGGCCGCGCTGCCCAATGGGTCCCGGCTCTCGCTGCGCTCGGCCGGGATGACGCGGTGGGGATGCTGCGCGCTCCCCCAGCGACCCGGATCAATCCAGACGCATCGCGCGTACTACCCCCGCCGGAATGCCTTCTTCACCCGGCCGCGCAGGATGCGCACGGCGTTGCGGGTCTGGCGGTAGAGGTCGAGCTGCGAGGCGGCCTGCCGCGTCTGGCGGCCGGCATCGGGCGAGAGGCCGACGACCAGCGTGCCGAGCGGCCGCCGCTCCTGCCACAGCCGGCTCATCACCGGGTGGTCGGGCACGGTGCAGGAATCGGCGATGTCGATGTTGGGGTCGTCGAGCAGCGTCCGCGTCGTCTCGACCGCGAGCAGCGTTCCGGGCGAGAAGCGGGCGAAGGCCTCGTCATAGGCCGTCTTCCACGTGTAGGCGACGCCCGATTCCACGAACACCACGAGGCTAGCGATGGCCCGGCCGTCGAGCGAGAGCTGGTGCACCCGGCACAGGTCGCGTTCGGCGAGCCGCTGCGCCGCCTCGCGCACGAAGGCGGCGCGGTAGCGGTCGACCGCCATGGCCGTGCGGGCGCGGCCCTTCCAGCCCGACGCCTCCAGCGCCAGGAACGCCTCGACGGCGAGCCGCACCTCCTCGGGCTGGCGCGCCACCGTGTAGTCGAGCTGGCCCTGCTCGCAGAGCCGCCGCTTCAGGCGGCGGAACTCGCGGAAATGATGGCCGCTGAGCGCGGCGCGCAGATAGTCGTCGCCGTCGCCATGGCCCTGAAGGTGTGGCCGCGCCACCCGGCCGGCGAGCGCCAGCGGCAGGGCGTGCGCCTCGGCGTGGCTGCCGACGAGGGCGGCGAAGGGGCCGTCGAGCCGCACCTCGGGGAAGACGAAGACCCGGGGCAGCTTGAGATGCGGCCGCGCCAGCATCGCGAAGAAGTCGGAGACGACGCCGGCCGGGTCGTCGCGGTCGACCAGCGGCGTGCCGAGCGGCCCGAACGGGCTCGACCAGGTGCGCAGCACCGGCGCGCCGAAGGGCGGCGCCGAAGGGCTTGGCAACCCGCCATGCTTCGTGGTAGGATGCCGGGCCCTCCGGACGATGCGGACCGGCGGGGCGATGCCAGAGCCAGGAAAATGAATCAGGTGATGCGATGAGTTGGCACGTGGCCGTCATGGGCG
>JACZJD010000144.1 GCA_014860725.1 Aquamicrobium sp. | reverse complement strand
GTTCATCGCCCTGTCGGCGTCGCTGTCGGCGTTCCTGGTCCACCGGCTCGCCTCGCGGCGGCTGCGCCGCGCGCCGGCCTGGGATTGCGGCTTCCCGGTGGCGAGCCCGGCCGCGCAGTATTCGGCCGGCGGCTTCGCGCAGCCCTTCCGCCGCATCTTCGGCCCGGCCGTGTTCTCGGCCCGCGAGGCGGTCGACATGCCCGCACCCGGCGACATGCGGCCGGCCCGGCTCACCGTCTCGATGGGCGATCCGGTGTGGGACCGGCTCTATGCGCCGGTGGCAAGCGGCATCGACGCCGTCGCCGGGCGGCTGAACCGGCTGCAGTTCCTGACCATCCGGCGCTATCTCAGCCTCGTCTTCGCCTTCCTCGTGGCGCTGCTTCTGGTGCTGGCGCTATGGGCATGATCCTCGACATCCTCGTGCAGGGCGCGCAGATGGCGGCGGTGTTGGTTGGCGCGCCGCTGCTCACCGGCTTCGTGCGCAAGGTCAAGGCGCGGCTCCTGCGCCGGCAGGGGCCGCCGCTTCTCCAGCCCTATCGCGACCTTTTGCGCCTGATGCGCAAGGAAGCGGTGGTGGCCGACGGCGCCTCGTGGCTGTTCCGCGTCGCGCCCTATCTGGTCTTCGCCGCCACCTGGGTGGCGGCGGCGCTGGTGCCGACCTTCGCCGGCGGGCTGGTGTTCTCGTGGACGGCCGACTTGATCGCCATCATCGCGCTTCTCGGCTCGGCGCGGTTCTTCCTCGCGCTCGCCGGCATGGATGTCGGCACCGCCTTCGGCGGCATCGGCTCATCCCGCGAGATGATGATCTCCTCCTTCGCCGAGCCCGCGATGATGCTGACCATGTTCGCGCTGGCGCTGGTGGCGGGCTCGACGCAGCTCGCCACGGTCTCTTCCGTGCTGGCGACGCCGGAGGTCGGCCTGCGCGTCTCGCTCGGCATGGCGCTGATCGCGCTCGTCATCGTGGCCATCGCCGAGAACGCGCGCATTCCCGTCGACAATCCCGCCACCCATCTCGAGCTGACCATGGTGCACGAGGCGATGGTGCTCGAATATTCCGGCCGGCACCTCGCCATGATCGAGCTGGCGTCGATGCTCAAGCTCGTCCTTTATCTCTCGCTGATCGCCTGCGTGTTCGTGCCGTGGGGCATCGCGCCGGCGGGCGCGGGGGCGGGGGCCTTCGTGATCGGCGCGCTCTTCTGGGCGGGAAAGCTCGCGCTCGGAGGCTTCCTGCTCGCGCTGTTCGAGACGTCCATCGCCAAGATGCGCGTCTTCCGCGTGCCCGATTTCCTCGGGGCCGCGCTGATGCTCGGCCTGCTCGGGACGCTGCTCCTGTTCGTGTCGAGGAGCCTCTAGATGCCGGCGGCCCTTTCCTTCGACATCGCGCACCTCCTGGCCGGCGGGCTGGTGCTGGTCTCGTTCATGCTGCTCTATCAGGACCGGCTGCACGCGCTGGTCAACGTCTATGCGCTGCACGCGCTCGTGCTGTCCGCGTCGGTCGCGTGGCAGGCATGGGCGCAGGGCGCGCCGCATCTCTACGTCACGGCCGTCATCGCGCTCGTCTTCAAGGCCGTGGTCATTCCGGTGGCGCTGCACCGGATCATCCGCCGGCTCGGCATCCATCGCGACATCGAGAACGTCGTCGGCATCGGTACGACCATGCTGACCGGCATGGGCCTTGTGGCGCTGTCGATGGTGGTGATGCTGCGCGTCACCGCCGAGGCCGACCCGCTGGCGCGCGAGGATCTGGCGATGGCGCTCGCCGTCGTGCTGCTCGGCCTGCTCCTGATGGTGACGCGCCGCAACGCCGTCGGCCAGGTGATCGGCTTCATGTCGCTGGAGAACGGCCTCGTGCTCGCCGCCGCCGGCGCGCGCGGCATGCCGCTGGTGGTCGAGATCAGCGTCGCCTTCTCCGTCGTCGTCGCCTTCATCGTCATCGGCATCGTGCTCTTCCGCATCCGCGAGCGCTTCGACACGGTGGACGTGCGCGCGCTCGACGATTTCAGGGGAGAGCGGCAATGATCGCGCTGCCGTTCGAGGCGTCCGTGGCGGTGCTGGCGGTTCCGGCCGCGGCGGCGCTGGTGCTGGCCGTGGCGCCCGGCTACCGGCTCGCCGCGCGGCTCAACGTCCTTGCCAGCCTGCTCACCTTCCTCGCCGCGCTGTCGCTGTTCGTCACCCAGCGCCCGGCGCCGGGGCAATATCTCTTCGTCGACGACCTGAACATCGTCTTCATCGTGCTGAACACCTTCGTCGGTTTCACCGCCAGCGTGTTCAGCGCCGGCTACATCCGCCACGAGCTGGAGACCGGGCGGCTGTCGCCGGCCAACCTGCGCTTCTACCACGCCATGTACCAGACGATGATGTTCGGCATGAACCTCGCCTTCGTGGCCAACAATATCGGCCTGATGTGGGTGGCGGTGGAGCTGGCGACGCTGACGACGGTGCTGATGGTCG
>JACZJD010000143.1 GCA_014860725.1 Aquamicrobium sp. | reverse complement strand
TGGCCGGGCGGGCAGCGCAGCGCCTCCATCGCCATCTCGACCTGCGAATCGAGGTCCCACAGGTTCTGGCTGTCGATGACGTCCTGCAGCTTGGCGGCCTCGTCGGCCGTCTCGTCCGAGTAGTCCATCATCAACTCGTTGTAACGATCGATGATGGCCTTCTTCTTCGCCACGCCTTCCATGACGTTGCCGGTGACGTCGAGGGCGGGGTCGAGCTCGGGCTCCTGCGGCAGGTAGCCGACGGTCGCGCCCTCGGCGAGCCAGGCTTCGCCGGTGAACTCCCTGTCGAGGCCGGCCATGATCCTGAGCACGGTCGACTTGCCGGCGCCGTTGGGGCCGAGGATGCCGATCTTGGCGTCGGGGTAGAAGGACAGGTGGATGTTCTCCAGCACCTTCTTCGTCCCGTAGGCCTTGGTCAGGCCCGACATGTGATAGATGAACTGGCGTGCCATGGCGCGCGAAGACTCCGTTGTTCCTGTCAGGGAAGGATTGGTCGCCGCGTATGTAGGCGATACCGTCCCGAAGGGCAATCCGCGCCTATTGCGCGGCGCGCACCGGGCCGGGCGCCGGCGCGGCGGGTGGAGCGGCGGGAAGCGTGCAGTGCTGGCTGCGCATCGCGCCCTCGATGGCGACGAGCTCGCCCTTGTGCTGGGCGACGAGCCCTTCCTTGTCGCCGCCGGAAAGCGAGCTGACCGGCACGCCGATCAGGAACACGCCGACCGCATCGCCGGTCGCGGCCTGCTTCTGCTGCTGCGACACGGCCGCGAGCGCCGCCGAGGAGCGCTGATGCTCGGTGACGAGCTGGTCGCAGGTGAGGCCAAAATAGGCGTTCACCGGCATCGCGATCGGCGCGATGGCATCCGGATTCTTCGCGCATGCGGCGAGCGCGAACGCCGCCACGGCAAGCCAGGCTCTTCTCATTCTTTCCCCCAATTCACCCGCCGGCAGGAAACTGCGTCGCCGCCGCCGCGTCAAGTGCGGCCGTCGCCGCCGCGTGAACGCCGGCTGAACGCACGGTTCAGCGCCGGTTCCGGCCGGCTCGGCGAATGTCGGGACGTTCACACGAACCGTCCCGCCAAAAGGAGGAAAGCACCATGACCCGCAAGCTCTTCATCACCGCCGCCACCGCCGCTCTCGTCGCGCTCGGCTCGCTTCCGGCATCGGCCAACAGCGTCTGGCTCGACCAGTTCGGCTTCGGCAACCAGGCCGGCGGCGCCCAGTCCGGCACCGGCAACGCCATCGGCGTGTTCCAGAACGGCGTCTTCAACGGCGCGGTGAGCCAGCAGCACGGCCACGGCAACACCGCCGCCATCGGCCAGCAGGGCTTCAACAATTCCGCCGACAGCTATCAGCACGGCAATTTCAACCAGGGCGGCGTCGCCCAGTTCGGCGCCAACCACAACTCGATCCTGGTCCAGGACGGCAACGGCAACATCGCCGCCGGCGTGCAGGTCGGCAATGGCTGCGACGCCTCGGTGGCGCAGGCCGGCAGCGGCAATGTCGCCGCCTTCGTCCAGACCTGCCCGTAACGATTGCCGCCATCGCGCCACGCCGCCGGAACCGCTTCCGGCGGCCTCGCCCCACCCCGAACGACAGGACAACGACCATGACCGGAAGCACCAAGCAGTACTCGATCTGGGCGGCCTCGATGGTCGCCAGCCTCGCCGCCGCCTTCGCCGCCGTCGGGGCGGTCAGCGCGGGCTCCGACAAGATGCACTGCGAGATCGTCGTCGCCAGCGCCTCGCGCGGAATCGTCACGCTGGAGGGCCGCGTCGGCGCGCCGCAGGCGCTTTCAGGCTCGTATCGGTTCGAGGTTTCGGGCACGGGCACGCGGATTCGCCAAAGCGGGCCGTTCGGCGTGGTGCCCGGAGCGACCGCAACCCTCGGCTCGGCGCAGGTCGGCGGTTCCGGCATCTACGAGGCGACGCTCGAAATCAGCGCGCCCGGCGAGACGGTCCGATGCACGGAAACCATACGCCGCCCGGCTTGAATCACCCTCGCAGCACAATACGCCAAAGCCCCGGTTTTCCGGGGCTTTTCCGTTTGGCGGGCTGGCTCGCCGGATTCGTTAACGCCGTCTGAACGGCCGGTTCCGGCC
>JACZJD010000142.1 GCA_014860725.1 Aquamicrobium sp. | reverse complement strand
CGCGGCGACGGCCGCCGCGAGGAGGGCGATGCGGGCGAGGCGCCGTGACGGAGCGGTGTTGAGAGGCGTTGCAGGCATGTGTCCGTCCCCGATCACTTGTAGATGAACCCGACCACGCCGTGGTAGCGGCCAGCGGGCTTGTCGGTCTTCATGGTCCCGTAGACGCGGTTGACGCGGTTGAGGAACATGCCGGCGCCGTCGCTGGCCGGGTTGAAGTTGTCGTCCGGCTTGGCGAGCGCGGTGCGCGCCACCGGCTTGGAGAGGTAGGGCGTGACGATGATGACCAGCTCGGTCTCGTTGCGCACGAAGTCGCGGCTGCGGAACAGCGTGCCGAGCACCGGCACCTTCGACAGCCCCGGCAGGCCGGACGCGACCTGGCGCACGTCGTCGCGCACGAGGCCGGCGATCATCATCGAGCCGCCGGAGGGCAATTCCACCGTCGTGTCGGCGAGGCGTTTGCGGATGGAGATGAAGTTCGTGCCCATCATCCCCCTGCCGCTGCCGCGGGAGACGCCGCCCTCCAGCATCACCGAGCCCTCGTTGGTCGGTTCGGAGACCTGCGTCCTGATCTTCAGGCTGATGCGGCCGGGCGACAGCACCACCGGCTGGAACTCCAGCCCGATGCCGTAGTCGATCTGCTGGGTCTCGTAGGTTGTCTGGCCGGTCTCGGGGTCGGTGTCGCGGCCGCGCACGATGTTGAACTCGCCGCCGACGCGGAAGGTCGCCTTCTCGCCGGACACCGCCGTCAGGGTGGGCTCCGCCAGCGTCTTCATCACGCCGGCCTGCTCCATGGCGTTGAGATAGGCGTCGATCAGCGAGCCGCTGACCGAGAGCGAGGACGCCGACAGCGGCTTGCCGAGGCCGAACGAGTTCTCGCTGATCGCGCCCCACGAAATGCCGTCGAGATTGCCGGAGCCGATCATGTTGACGCCGAGCTGCTTCATCACGTTGCGCGAGACCTCGGCCACCGTGACCTTCAGCGTCACCTGGTCCTCGCCGACGATCTTCAGCATGTTGACGATGCGGCTGGTGCGGCGCGTGTTGTCGGGATTGTCGATGGCGACGCCGCCGGCCGCGTCGCCGCCGGCCGCCGTCTGCGAATACTGGCCGGTCGTGGCCTCGCCGCCCGTCACGAAGATCGTCGCCAGCTCCTCGGCGCGCTTGGCGTCGAGCGGCGTCTCGACCGTTCCGGTCAGCACGACGTTGTCATTGATGAGCTCGACCGTGATGTCGGAATTGGGCAGGAAGCGCTTGAGATAGGCTTCGAGCCCGGTCACGTCGCGCTCGACCTTGAGGTCGATCGAGGCGATCTGCTCGCCGTTCGGGCCGAAGACGAAGATGTTGGTCTCGCCGACCGACTTGCCGAACAGGTAGATGCGCCGCGCCGTGCGCGTCACTGCGTCGGCGACGGCCGGGTTGGCGACGAGGATGTCGTAGGCGTCGCGCGGCAGGTCGATGACGATCGACTTGTTGAGGCCGAGGTCGATGCGCTGCGAGGCGCGCTTGGCGCTCACCGTCGAGACGCCCTGCGCCGAGGCCTCCGCCGCCACGAGCGGCGCGAGGCCGGCGCTGCCGCCGAGCGCGACCGCGAGCGCCAGCAGCGATCCGGCGGCGGGGCGGAAGAGGGTCCTGTGTCCGGTTCTGATGCTCATCGACGCGCTCCCACTTCGCTGACCTCGCCCGACTTGATGAGGCGCACGGTGCCGCGCCTGCCGCTGCCCGAGACGAGGTAGTCGGCTTCCTCCTGCACCACTTCCTGGGTATCGACGACCGCCCTGAGCGCCAGCGCCAGCCGGTCGGCCATCTGCTGCGCCACGGTGATGATCTCCGCCTGCTGCGGCGTCAGCTCCAGCGTCGCCGTGTCGCCGACGCGCACGCGGCGGCCTTCCTCGTCCTCCTGGATCGCCTGGTCGATGGCGAGCACGCGGATGTTCTTCAGGATGGTCTCGGTGACGTAGCCGTCGCCGCCGCCCTCGTTCGACACCCGCCGCGTCATGATGACGTCGACATAGTCGTTGGGCAGGATGAAGCCGCCGGCCGAGGTGTCGGCCGCGATCTGCGTCGCCACGGCGCGCTTGCCCGAAGGCAGGATCGACGACATGAAGCTCTGGCCCTCGCCGATCAGCTTGGAACGGCGCAGCGGCTCGCCGGCATAGATCGGCACCCGCGCGATCGCGCCTTTCAGCTCCTCGAGCGCGTTGGGCTCCTTGTCGCGGGTGATGAAGGCGTCGGTGACGCCGGCCGTCGGCCACGACTGCCAGGTGAGCTGGTCGCTCACCGGAGCGCCCATCGCCACGTCGCCGTCGAGCACCAGCACCTCGGTCAGACGGATCGCCGGCTCGCGCGGGCCGCTGTCGACGATGACCTTCGGCGGCGGCGGTGTCGCCATGTTCTTCGCGACATAGCCTGCGCCGATCGCCGTTGCCACGGCGACGCCCAGTATGATCACGCGTGATGGTGCCATCTGTCGGGACCTCGTACTCGGAATCCAGTGATCCGAGCCGGACTGTGCGGTCCCAATCGTCAAATTACGGTTAATGGATCGCTTACGATCGTGATTAATTTTGCGTTTACGGCGGCGTCGTCAGGAGGCCGCGAGGCGGGCGAGCGCCCACTGCATCAGCGGCGTCGCCGGATAGGCGATGAGCCCGGCGAGGCCCAGCGCCACGCCGTAGGGGATGCCGACCTTCGGGTCGGCGAAGTGCCGCAGGAGCACGTTGCCGCCGGTGAAGGCCGAGAGCGGCGACTTGCGGTAGAAGAGGATGAGGAGCGTCAGCGCCCCGCCGATGAGCGACGCATAGACGAGATACTGCATGAGCTGCGGCGAGAAGCCTATCCACAGCGCGGTCGCGGCCAGGAGCTTGGCGTCGCCGCCGCCCATGCCGCCGATGGCGAACAGGGTGAAGGTGACGCAGAGCACCATCGCGCCGGCCGCGAAGTGCCAGCCATAGTCGGTCCAGCCCATGCCGGTCAGAGGGGCGACGACCGCGAAGGTGGCGACGAGGACGATCGACACGCGGTTGGCGATGGTCATCGACACCATGTCGGAGACGATCGCGAAGGCCATGCAGAAGGGAAAGACGACGAAGATCAGCGCTTCAAGCATGGCTGCGGCACCCGTACCGGACGATCATGAGGCAACCCTAGACTCAGGCGTTTTAAGCATTGGTGAAGCGCAGGGCTCGCGGACGGAAAGAAAAACGGCCGCCCGAAGGCGGCCGTTCCTTTGAAATCAGCCGAGCGACCAATCAGCCGCCGCCGCCGGTCGCGCCCTGCAGCTCCTCGGCGATGTCGTTGAAGGTGTTGCCGACTTCCTGGCCGAGCAGGCGGGCACCGCCGATGACGGCGAGGGCGATGAGGGCCGCGATCAGGCCGTATTCGATGGCGGTCGCGCCGGACTCGTCCTTCGCGAAGCGAGCGAAAAGCTTGGACATGGGAGAACTCCTTACTCCGTGTGTTAACAGCACTTCCGTCAACGTTTCTTCCGTGTCGATCGGATGGCCGAACACTAGAATGAAGCGGTTGCATTCGGCTTAAGAAACAGCCTTACCGAAATCTTGCACCTCGTCTGTGTGTTTCTTGGTTAACCGGGAGATACGCCGGTCGTTAAAATCGGACGAAGACGGGAGCGTTCCGGCCGAGGCCCATATAAAGAAGAGTGCGGCCGGAACAGTTCTCGCGCTTTTAACCCTTGGTTCACCAATATCCTTCATCTTCCGGAAACACCGCTCGAACCGGGGAGGCAGCGCATGGCGCGGCACTTGTTGAAGCTGATCGGCCCGGCCGTCCTTGTGGCCGGCGCGGCCGTCGCCGCCCTGCCGGCGCATGCGGAATCGATCCGGGTGTTCGTGAACCAGGCGCGGGTGGTCAAGCTCGCCCGGCCGGCCGACACCATCATCGTCGGCAACCCGCTGATCGCCGATGCGGCGGTGCAGGACGCCTCCACCGTGGTGCTGACCGGCAAGGGCTTTGGCATCACCAACCTCGTGATCCTCGACCGCGACGGTGCGGCCATCGTCGACGAGCAGGTCGTGGTCTCGCGCGCATCCGCCGGCGCCGTCAACATCTACCGCCGCGCCGATCTCGAGGCGCTGTCGTGCTCGCCCTATTGCGAGCCGCAGATCGTGCCCGGCCACTAGCCGGCGGCAGCCGCACCCGCAAACCGGCCCGGAACGGAAGGGCGAAAGCATCGGCATGGTTAATGCCGGGCTGACGCGAAAGCTCGACTTCTATCTTCCCGCAAAACCGGACCTCAACCGGCCTTGTGTATGGTGCGTCCATCAGGTTCGGGCAGCAGGGCACGAAGATGGATACCTCCGCAAAGGTTCTGGCCGGGAAAGACCGGAAGGCGCCGCGCCGGCGCGGCCTCGCGCGCCGCTTCGGCCGCAGCGAGGGCGGCAGCGTGGTGATCGAGTTCGCCGCGCTCATCATTCCCTTCGCCATGCTGGTCTTCGCCATCCTCGAAAGCTGCATCTCCTTCGCGGCCCAGCAGGTGCTGGCGAATGCCACCGACGACGTGGCGCGACAGTTCCGCACCGGCCAGCTCAGGCCGGCGGACCTCGAGGAACGGCCGAACCTCGTGCACGAGATGATCTGCGGCAAGCTGGAGGTGCTGGTCTCAGCCGGCTGCCCGGAGCTCGAGATCGATCTCAAGGCCTACACGACCTTCGCCGAGGCCGCGGCCAAGCGCATTCCCATCAAGGACAACGACATCGACACCACCGGCTTCGGCATCGAGCCGGGGCAGTCCGGCTCGAAGAACCAGCTTCGCGTCTTCTATCGCTGGCCGGTGATGACCGACTTCATGCGCAAGTCGATGTCGAACCTGAAGGGCGGCAAGACGCTGCTCTTCTCCAGCGTCACCTGGCAGAACGAGCCCTTCGACGACTGATGCACGGACACGACAGGCCGAAGGCGGGACGGGGGATGGAAGCGATGGAAAAGCACCGGACGATCGCAGGATGGCTGCCGAAGGCGATCAGGAAGCTCGGCGGCGTCATCGCCGACCGGCGCGGCGTGGCCGCGATCGAGTTCGCTTTCATCGCGCCCCTCCTGCTGATGCTCTATTTCGTCACCATGGAAGTGGCGCAGGGCATCGAGACCAACAAGAAGGTGAGCCGCGTCGGCTCGATGGTCGCCGACCTGGTCACCCAGCAGTCGCGCGAGATCAGCACGAGCGACCTCGACCCGATCATGCG
>JACZJD010000016.1 GCA_014860725.1 Aquamicrobium sp. | reverse complement strand
GGTTGGAGACGAACCAGATGTGCAGGTTCTTCTTGGCGCGGGTCAATCCGACATAGGCGAGGCGGCGTTCCTCCTCCAGGCCCGAGCGGCCGCCCTCGTCGAGGGCGCGCTGGTGGGGAAAGAGGCCTTCCTCCCATCCGGGCAGGAAGACGGTGCGGAACTCCAGCCCCTTGGCGGAGTGCAGCGTCATGATGTTGACCGCGTCAAGCTCCGCGTTCTGCTCGGTGTCCATGACGAGAGCGACGTGCTCGAGGAAGGAGCGCAGCGATTCGTACTCCTCCATGGAGCGGATCAGCTCCTTCAGGTTCTCCAGTCGACCGGGGGCTTCCGCCGACCGGTCGTTCTTCCACATGTCGGTATAGCCACTCTCCTCGAGGATGATCTCGGCAAGCTCGGTGTGCGGCGTCGTGTCGATCATGCCCTGCCAGCGCAGGAAGTTGGCTGAAACCTCGCGGAGCGCGGCGCGCGGCTTGGGCTTAAGCTCGTCGCTCTCGGCGAGTTTCGCCGCGGCCTCCAACATGGGCACGCGGAGCGCGCGGGCCGTGGCGTGGAGCTGAGCGATCGCGGCCTCGCCCAGCCCTCGCTTGGGCACATTGACGATGCGCTCGAAGGCGAGATCGTCGGCTCCCTGGGCGACGACGCGCAGATACGCCATAGCGTCGCGAATCTCCTGGCGCTCGTAGAAGCGCGGGCCGCCGACGACGCGGTAGTTGAGGCCGAGCGTGACGAAGCGGTCCTCG
The DNA here is from genome assembly GCA_014860725.1 of Aquamicrobium sp. The sequence continues at coordinate 1,159 of JACZJD010000016.1, read as the reverse complement.
AACTCGCGCATCTGGAAGGAAGCGCGCACCAGGATGGCCATATCGTTGAGATTTTCGCCAGCGCGCTGCAGGCGCTCGATCTCGTCGCCAACGGCGCGCGCCTCTTCTTCCGAGTCCCAGGCGGCGTGGACGGTGACCTTGGGGTCGTCCGGGTCGGGGCGTTCGGTGAACAGCGTCTTGCCCAGCCGGCCCTCGTTGTAGGCAATGAGGTGTGAAGCCGCGCCGAGGATGTGGGCGGTCGAGCGGTAGTTTCGCTCCAGCCTGATCACGGTGGCGCCGGGAAAGTCCTTCTCGAAGCGCAGGATGTTGTCGACCTCGGCGCCGCGCCAGCCGTAGATCGACTGGTCGTCGTCGCCGACGCAGCAGATGTTAACCGTGACGCGGCGCGGTGCGGCTTGGCGCCCGCTCTCCTCCACGAGGGGGGAGAGCGGCTGTTGCGGCCTTTGTGCGATCAGCCTCAGCCACATGTACTGCGCGGTGTTGGTGTCCTGGTACTCATCGACGAGGATGTATCTGAACTTGCGGTGGTACTCGCTCAGCACATCAGGATGGGCTCGGAAGATGCGGATCGGGTGGAGCAGAAGGTCGCCGAAGTCGCAGGCGTTCAGCGTCTTCAGCCGGTCCTGGTAGGCCTGATAGAGCTCACGGCCCTTGCCGTTGGCAAAGGCGCGGGCGTCACCTTCCGGGATTTCGGCCGGGCCGAGACCCTTGTTCTTCCAGCCGTCGACGAGCATGGCGAACTGGCGCGGCGCCCAGCGCTTGTCGTCGAGACCTTCGGCCTGGATCAGCTGCTTGATCAGGCGGATCTGGTCGTCGGTGTCGAGGATGGTGAAGTCGGAGCGCAAGCCGGCGAGCTCGGCGTGGCGGCGCAGAAGCTTGACGCCGATCGAGTGAAAGGTGCCGAGCCAGGGCATTCCCTCGACGGCCTCGCCGACCAGCATGCCGATGCGCTGCTTCATCTCGCGCGCCGCCTTGTTGGTGAAGGTGACGGCGAGGATCTGCGAGGGGAAGGCCTTGCCCGTGGCGAGGATGTGGGCAATCCGCGTGGTCAGCACGCGCGTTTTGCCGGTACCGGCGCCGGCCAGCACCAGCACGGGGCCTTCCGTGGTCTCGACCGCCTGGCGCTGCTCGGGATTGAGGCCTTTCAGGTAGTCCGGCT
>JACZJD010000141.1 GCA_014860725.1 Aquamicrobium sp. | reverse complement strand
GCGCAGGCGGTCCGGCCGCTCGGGGTGGCCGGCGGGCGTCAGATGTTCCAGATAGATGGAGTGCGAGTAGAGCCGGGTGGTCATTCTTCGATATAGGCGCTTTCCCGCCGGTTCGCCAAGCCGCTTCGCGGAAGATCGCGCTTGTTCAACAGCGGCGTATCCTCCGCCGCCTCAGATGATGTCGGTGGCGGCGATCTCGATGCCGAAGCCCTCGAGGCCGACATAGTGGCGCTCGCGCGTGGTCAGGAGCCGGATCGACGAGATGCCGAGATCGCGCAGGATCTGCGCGCCGAGGCCGACCTCGCGCCACTCGCTCTCGCGCCGCCGCGCCTCCTCGTGCGTCTCGTCGCCATGGCCCGGCCGGTTGCGCTCCTTGTGGCCGACGCCGACGGAGCCCTCGCGCAGATAGACGATGACGCCGCGCTGTTCCTTCGCCATGCGTTCTGCGACCTCCGGCAGGCGGCTGCCGGTGCCGAAGACGTCGGTGACGACGTCCTCGATGTGCAGCCGCACCGGCACGTCAACGCCGTCGCGGATGTCGCCGAAGACGATGGCGAGGTGCTGCATCGCCTCCCACGGCAGGGTGTAGACGTGGGCGCGCGCCTTGCCGTGCGGCGTGTCGATGTCGAGCGAGTCGACGCGCTGGATCAGCGTCTCCTGCCGCTGGCGGTAGGCGATCAGGTCGGCGACCGACACCTGCTTCAGCCCGTGCTTCTCGGCGAAGGCCGAGACCTGCGGCCCGCGCATCACCGTGCCGTCGTCGTTGACCAGCTCGCAGATGACGCCGACCGGCGGCAGGTTGGCGAGCTTGCACAGGTCGACGGCGGCCTCGGTATGGCCCGAGCGCATCAGCACGCCGCCCTCGCGCGCCACCAGCGGGAAGACGTGGCCGGGGCGGACGAAATCGGCCGGACCGACATTGCCGTTGGCGAGGTTGCGCGCAGTCAGCGTGCGGTCCTCGGCCGAGATGCCGGTGGTCGTGCCGTGCCTGAAATCGACGCTGACGGTGAAGGCCGTCGAATGCGGCGCGTCGTTGTCGGCCACCATCGGCGCGAGGTTGAGGCGCCGCGCATCCTCGCGCGTCATCGGCGCGCAGACGATGCCCGAGGTGTGGCGCACGATGAAGGCCATCTTCTCCGGCGTGCAGTGGACAGCGGCGACGATCAGGTCGCCCTCGTTCTCGCGCCCGTCATCGTCCATGACGACGACGATCTCGCCCCGCTCGAAGGCGCGCAGGGCCTCGACGATCTTCTTCTGGTCGTATGGCATGTGTCTTGTCCGGAATTGAGTGAGTAGAGAGTAGTGAATAGTGAGTAGAGAATTGAAATCTCCGTCCTCACTACTCACTATTCCCTATTCACTACTCCCTCTCCCCGTTTGTCCCCGATGCCGCAGGTAATGATCGGCGATGGCGCAGGCAACCATGGCCTCGCCCACCGGCACGGCGCGGATGCCGACGCAGGGGTCGTGCCGGCCCTTGGTGCGCACCTCGACCTCGTTGCCGTCCCTGTCGATGGAGCGGCGCGGCGTCAGGATCGACGAGGTCGGCTTGACCGCGAAGCGCGCCACCACCGGCTGGCCGGTCGAGATGCCGCCGAGGATGCCGCCGGCGTGGTTGGACAGGAAGATCGGCTTGCCGTCGTTGCCGATGCGCATCTCGTCGGCATTGTCCTCGCCGCGCATGCGCGCCGTCTCGAAGCCGTCGCCGATCTCGACGCCTTTGACCGCGTTGATCGACATCAGGTTCGATGCGATGTCCTGATCGAGCTTGGCGTAGACCGGCGCGCCGAGGCCGGCCGGAACGCCTTCTGCCACGATCTCGACCAGCGCGCCGACGGAGGAGCCGGCCTTGCGCACCTCGTCGAGATAGTCCGCGAAGATCGGGACGGAGGCCGGATCGGGCGTGAAGAACGGGTTCTCCGCGCTCTCGACGAAGCCCCAGTTCCAGTTGGCGCGGTCGATCGTCTTTTCGCCCACCGCGACCAGCACACCACGCACGACGAGGCCCGGCACCACCTTCCTCGCCAGCGCCCCGGCCGCGACGCGCGCCGCGGTCTCGCGCGCCGAGGAGCGGCCGCCGCCGCGATGGTCGCGCAGGCCGTATTTGACGTCGTAGGCATAGTCGGCGTGGCCCGGCCGGTACTGCCTGGCGATCTCGCCATAGTCCTTGGAGCGCTGGTCGGTGTTCTCGATCAGCATCGAGACGGGCGTGCCGGTCGTCACCAGCGTCTCGCCGTCCTCCTCGGTGATGAAGCCGGACAGCACCTTGACCTCGTCCGGCTCGCGCCGCTGGGTGACGAAGCGCGACTGGCCGGGCCGGCGGCGGTCGAGCTCGGCCTGGATGTCGGCGACGGTGAAGCGGAGGCCGGGCGGGCAGCCGTCGACCACGACGCCGAGCGCCGGGCCGTGGCTCTCGCCCCAGGTGGTGACGCGGAACAGGTGTCCGAAGCTGTTGTGGGACATGGCGGCTGGCCTGCGGAAAGCGTTTCGCCCCGCTTCTATTGGCCTTTGGCCGGGGCGTCAAACAGCGCTGCCGTCAAATTCCGGCAGGAGGCCGGAAAGGCCGGTAAACGCTATTTCTCCACCACGGCGACGACCGCCGCGCAGTCGCCCGCCTTGACCAGCCCGGGGAAGTGGCGAGCTGCGAGGATGCCGTCCATCCTGGCGCGCAATTCCTGCGGCGCGACGCCGGTCCTGCCGATCGAATGGATGCGCGCCACGACCATGCCCGCCGTCACGGGCCCGCCGAGATCGACCATGGTCTCGATCATCCCGTCCTCCTCGGCGAAGGAGAAGCAGTCGCCGGAGGGCATGTCGAGCCAGGAGGTTCGAGTCTTCTCGACCGCACCGGCGACGATGCCGGCATGGCGCAGCAGGTTCATCACGCCCTTGCGGGCGATGCGCACGGTATCGGCCCGCGCCGTGCCGCCGCCGCCGAGCTCGGTGGTGACAAAGGTCTTGCCCATCTCCTCGGCCGCGGTGTCGAGCATGCCGACGGCGTCGATCTCCAGCATCTTCACCGACCATGGCGCGGAGAACGCCTCCACCGCAGCGAAGGCGCGCGCCTCCTGCGCCTTGTCGGGCAGGATATGGGCGGCGCAGAACGGCACGAAATCGAGCGTCCTGCCGCCGGAGTGGAAATCGAGCACGATGTCGGCGCGCGGCAGCAGATGGCGCTGGACGTAGTCGGCGATCTTCTGCGTCACCGTGCCGTCGGGCCGGCCGGGAAAGCTGCGGTTCAGGTTGCCGCCGTCGATGGGCGAGGTGCGGGTGCCGGCGCGGAAGGCGGGATAGTTGAGCGCCGGCACGACGATGACCGTGCCCGTCACCTCATCCGGCCTCAGCGTGCGCGCCAGCTCGTAGAGCGCCAGCGGCCCCTCATATTCGTCGCCATGGTTGGCCCCGGTCAGAAGCGCGGTCGGTCCCTGCCCGTTCCGGATCACGGCGACGGGGATCATCACCGAGCCCCATGCCGAGTCGTCGCGGCTCCACGGCAGGCGCAGGAAGCCGTGCTGGACGCCGTCGGCGTCGAAATCCACGGTCGGGACGACCGGCGACGGGCGCTGGTTCTGGTCGAGCATGCTCAATCCTTCACGAACAGCTTGCGCGGCACGTCGGCGAGGCATTCGACGCCGGTCTCGGTGATCAGGATCGATTCCGTGATCTCCAGCCCCATGTCCTCCAGCCACAGCCCGGTCATGAAATGGAAGGTCATGCCCGGCCGCAGCTCGGTGCGGTCGCCGGGGCGCAGGCTCATGGTGCGCTCGCCCCAGTCCGGCGGATAGGAGAGCCCGATCGAGTAGCCGGTGCGGTTGTCCTTGACGATGCCGTACTTCTTCAGCACCGCGAAGAAGGCGTTGGCGATGTCCTCGCAGGCATTGCCCGGCTTCGCCGCCGCCAGCCCCGCCTCCATGCCCTCAAGCGTCGCCTTCTCGGCGTCGAGAAAGGCCTGCGTCGGCCTGCCGAGGAAGACGGTGCGCGAGAGCGGGCAGTGATAGCGATGGTAGCAGCCGGCGATCTCGAAGAACGTGCCCTCGCCCGCCTTCATCGGCCTGTCGTCCCATGTCAGATGCGGGGCGGCGGCGTCCGTGCCGGAGGGCAACAGCGGCACGATGGCCGGGTAGTCGCCCCCAAAACGACCGTCCGGACCGTCGACGCCACGGATGCCGGCATCGTAGATCTCGGCCACGAGGTCGCATTTGCGCATGCCGACCTCGACCTTGTCGAGGATGCGCGCATGCATCGCCTCGACGATGCGGGCGGCCTTGCGCATGTAGCCGATCTCGGCCGGGCTCTTGACCGCGCGCTGCCAGTTGACCAGCCCGGTCGCATCGACGAAGCGGGCATTGGGCAGCCCCTTCTGCAGGGCGGAGAAGGCGGCCGCCGAGAACCAGTAATTGTCCATCTCGACGCCGACGGTCAGCCGGTCGAGCTTCCTCGCGGCCATGACCTCGGCCAGATAATCCATCGGGTGGCGCTCGGTCGACTGCACGTAATGATCGGCGTAGCCGACGATGTTGTCATGCCCGAGCCAGGCGGTGCGCTTCGCGCCGTTGGCGTCCTGCCCGCGGCCGTACCAGACCGGCTCGCCGTCCGGCGGCACGATCACCGCCTGATGCACGTAGAACGACCAGCCGTCATAGCCCGTCAGCCACGCCATGTTCGACGGGTCGCTGACGACCAGCACGTCGACGCCGCGCGCCTCCATGGCGCGGCGCGTCTTCGCCAGGCGCTCGTCATACTCCTCGCGCGAAAATCTCAGGGCCGGTGACGTCATGTCGGGTATTCCTTGCATCAGCTTTCGAAAATCGTTCCGGCCCCGGCGCGCGCGGCGAGGTCGCGCGCCAGCGTGGCGATGGCCGTGTCCTGCACGCCGGTTCCGGTGAGGTCGCAGAGCGTGACCGCCTCGGGCGAGGCCCGCCCCGCCGCCCTGCCGGCGACGATCTGCCCCAGCTCGGGGAACGCGGCGTCTGCCGCGACGAGCCCTGCCGCCACGGCGTGGTGCAGCTCGCCCAGCCGCCGCGTCTGCTTCAGGCTGTCGGCGACGTAGAGGTCGGCGCGGGCGATCAGCGCGGGGTCGATCTCGTTCTTGTGCCCGGCATCGGAGCCCATCGCGGTGACGTGCTGGCCGGGCGAAATCCAGTCCGCCATAAGGATCGGGCGCTCGGCCGGCGTGGTGGTGACAACGATGTCCGCGCCCGCCACGGCCCTTTGCGGGTCATCTTCGGCGCGCACGGCGATGCCGAGTTCCGCCGCCAGCCGCTCGG
>JACZJD010000140.1 GCA_014860725.1 Aquamicrobium sp. | reverse complement strand
GCGCCAGCCCGCGCGCGGCGGCCACGCCGACGCGCACGCCGGTGAACGAGCCCGGCCCGACCGAGACGGCGACGGCGTCGAGATCAGCGAAGCCACAGCCGGCCTCGCGCAGCGCGGCTTCGATCACGCCCATCAGGTGCTCGGCATGGCCCTTGCCGAGATCGAGCACCGAGCGGCCGCGCTCGCCGCCGTCCGTGTCCCGGACGCAGGCGGCGCACAGATCGGCGGCGGTGTCGATCGCCAGCAGGCGCACGCGGGTCGCGGACCTCTCCGTCACTTCGCCCTGTCGCGGGCCTTCAGCTCCAGCCGGCGGGCGTGAAGCACCGGCTCGGTATAGCCGGAAGGCTGCTCGCGCCCCTTGAAGACGAGGTCGAGCGCGGCCTGGAAGGCGACGGAGCCGTCGAAGTCGGCGGCCATCGGCCGGTAGAGCGGGTCGCCCTCGTTCTGCCGGTCGACCACGGCGGCCATCTCCTTCATCACCTCGAGCACCTCGTCCTTGGTGACGACGCCGTGGTGCAGCCAGTTGGCGAGGTGCTGCGAGGAGATGCGCAGCGTGGCGCGGTCCTCCATCAGGCCGACATCATTGATATCCGGCACCTTGGAGCAGCCGACGCCCTGGTCGATCCAGCGCACGACATAGCCGAGGATTCCCTGCGCATTGTTGCGGATTTCCTGGCGCTTGTCCTCGTCCGACCAGTTGGGCCGCACCGCGACCGGCACGGACAGGATGTCGGAAAGCTTTGCACGCGGCCGGCTCCGGAAGCCCTCCTGCACGGCGTGGACGTCGACGCGGTGATAGTGCGTGGCGTGCAGCGTCGCCGCCGTGGGCGAGGGCACCCAGGCGGTGTTGGCGCCGGCCTTGGGGTGGGCGATCTTCTGCTCCAGCATCGCCGCCATCAGGTCGGGCATCGCCCACATGCCCTTGCCGATCTGCGCGTGGCCGGAAAGCCCGCATTCCAGCCCGATATCGACGTTCCACTGCTCGTAGGCCGAGATCCACGCCGCCTGCTTCATGTCGCCCTTGCGGATCATCGGGCCGGCTTCCATCGAGGTGTGGATCTCGTCGCCGGTGCGGTCGAGGAAGCCGGTGTTGATGAACACCACGCGCGAGGCCGCGGCGCGGATCGCCTCCTTGAGGTTGACCGTGGTGCGGCGCTCCTCGTCCATGATGCCCATCTTCATGGTGTCGGGCTTCATGCCGAGCAGGGTCTCGACGCGGGAGAACAGCTCGACCGCGAAGGCCACTTCCTCCGGCCCGTGCATCTTGGGCTTCACGACATACATCGAGCCGGCGCGGGAGTTGGCGCGCCGGCCGTTCGGGCCGATGTCGTGCAGCGCGATCAGCGCCGTCACCGCGGCGTCGAGGATGCCCTCGGGAATCTCCGAGCCGTCCTTCAGCAGGATGGCCGGGTTGGTCATGAGATGACCGACGTTCCTCACCAGCATCAGCGAGCGGCCGGGAAGCGTCAGCGTCGCGCCGTCCGCGCCGGTATAGTCGCGGTCGGGGTTGAGCGTGCGGGTGAAGGTCTTGCCGTCCTTCTCGATCTTCTCTTCCAGGTCGCCCTTCATCAGGCCGAGCCAGTTGCGGTAGACCGTGACCTTGTCCTCGGCATCGACGGCCGCGACCGAATCCTCGCAGTCCTGGATGGCGGTCAGCGCCGCTTCCAGCACCACGTCGGCGATGCCGGCCTTGTCGGTCCTGCCGATCGGCTGGCTGCGGTCGATGACGATCTCGACATGCAGGCCGTTCTTCCTGAGCAGGATCGCCGAGGGCGAAGACGGCTCGCCGCGATAGCCGGCAAGCTGCGCCCCGTCGAGCGGGCCGGTGATCTCGCCGTTCTCCAGCGTCACGGCGAGCCGGCCCATGGCGATGTCGAAGCCGGTGACGTCGGCCCAGCTCGCGCGGTCGAGCGGCACGCTGTCGTCGAGGAAGCGCCTGGCCCAGGCGATCACCTTGTCGCCGCGCATCGGGTTGTAGCCCTTGCCCTTCTCCGCGCCGCCCTCCTCGGGAATGGCGTCGGTGCCGTAGAGCGCGTCGTAGAGCGAGCCCCAGCGCGCGTTGGCGGCGTTCAGCGCATAGCGCGCGTTCATCACCGGCACCACGAGCTGCGGCCCGGCGACACGGGCGATCTCGGGATCGACGTTCTGCGTGGTGACGGAGAAGGCCGGGCCTTCGGGCAGCAGGTAGCCGATCTCGCGCAGGAACGCCTCGTAGACGGCGAGGTCGGACGGCGCGCCGTTGGCACGGTGCCAGTCGTCGATCTTCGCCTGCAGCGCGTCGCGCTTCGCGAGCAGCGCCCGGTTCTTCGGCGCGAGATCGTGGGCGATGGCCGACAGCCCGGCCCAGAAGGCGTCTTTCTCCACGCCCGTGCCCGGCAAGGCCTCGTCGTTCACGAAGTCATGCAGTTCGCGGGCGACCTTCAGGCCGTGGATGTCGACATGGTCCGTCATCGAGGATGCTCCCGTTCGTCAGGGTCGGAAGTTGCAGTCAAGAACGCGCTATCAGGGGCGCTTTCACCATGTTGCGCGCGCCGGGTCAATCGATCAGCGGGCGATCATCGGGCGATCATCGGGCGATGCGCGGCCGCCCGCTCGCGGTCGCCGTCACGAAGGCCTCGACGAAGGCGCGGTCGCCCTCGATCATTGCTGCGCGGATGTCGCGGACGACCGCGATTTCCGCCTCGGCGGCGCCGGCTTCCCCGGCCTTGCGCGCCGCATGCAGCCGCGCCAGCCGCTCGGCCTCGGACAGCGCCTCCTCCTCGCTCCCGAAGTCGGCTATGCCGTCCGGAGACGAGACGCGGTAGAGCCCCGGCTGCGGTTGCGAGACCTGCACCGGCACCGAGACGCGCACCTGCCCGACCACCGCGCCGAGCGCGTTGGCGACGTCGGTGTCCTCCGGCACCACGCAGGCATTGCCGACGAGGCCGGAGAGCGATGCGTAGTGCAGCGGCGCGGAGGCGCCGAGGCCGATTACCGGCCGGTCGAGCGCCACCGACAGCCGCGTGATGCCCTCCTCGCCGTCGAGCGCTCGCTGCACCAGCCGGTGGGCGACGGTCGGCGCGCCGTCGAGGCCGTCCTCGACCAGCGCCGTCTCCAGGATCGCCTCGGCGGAGCGGCGGGTGACGGCGGCGAGGTAGGCCAGCGTGGCCGATGGCTCGTACCAGATCGCTCCCATGCTCTCGGCGTACGAGGAGGGAATGGCGACATGATCGCTGCAGGTGATCCATGCGAACCCCAGCTCGTCGGCCGCTCGGGCGATACGGATGAGCTCC
>JACZJD010000139.1 GCA_014860725.1 Aquamicrobium sp. | reverse complement strand
GAAGACCTCGGTGCGGCGCAGTTCCGCGATATGGCCGTAGCAGCCGAGGTCGCGCCCCATGTCGCGCGCCAGCGACCGGACATAGGTGCCCTTGCCGCACTCGATCTCGAACACGGCCGTGTCGGCATCCGGCATGGCGATCAGGTCGAAGCGGGCGATCTCGACCTCGCGGGCGGGAATCTCGACCGTCTCGCCCTCGCGGGCGAGATCGTAGGCGCGCTCGCCGGCGATCTTGATCGCCGAGAACTGCGGCGGCGTCTGCATGATGACGCCGGTATATTTCGGCATCGCGGCGCGGATCTCGGCCTCGCCCGGACGGGCGGACGAGGTCTTCGTCGGCGCGCCCTCGAGATCGTCGGTGGTGCGCTCCTCGCCCCAGGCGACGGTGAAGCGGTAGACCTTGGCCCCGTCCTGGACGTAGGGCACGGTCTTGGTCGCCTCGCCGAGCGCGATCGGCAGCATGCCGGAGGCGAGCGGGTCGAGCGTGCCGGCATGGCCGGCCTTCTCGGCGCCGTAGAGCCACTTGATCTTGGAGACGGCGTCGGTCGAGCCCATGCCCTTCGGCTTGTCGAGCACCAGCCAGCCGGAAACCGGCCGGCCCTTCTTCCTGCGCTGGCGGGCCATCAGTCCTCTTCTCTGTCCGTCTCGCCGTCGTCGAGATCGCGCGCAACCTCCGGGGAGCGCAGCAGCTCGTCGATGCGGGCCATGTTGTCGTAGCTGGTGTCGAGCCGGAAGCGGAACTCCGGCATGTATTTCATCTGCCTGAGCGCGCCGGACACCCGGCCGCGGATGAACTTCGCATTGCGCGCCAGCGCCTTGATGACGGCCTGGTCGTCGGCCGCGCCCATCGGCGAGACGAAGGCGGTGGCGATCTTGAGGTCGGGCGACATGCGCACCTCCGAGACCGAGACCAGCGCGGTCTCCAGCACCTCGTCGCGGACTTCGCCGCGCTGCAGCACCTCGGTCAGCGCGTGGCGCACCTGCTCGCCGACGCGGAGCTGGCGCTGGGAGGGACCGGCCGACTTCGTCATGGCATCCGCTCCGCCCCGCATGCGGCCGTCAATCGCAGGTCCGCTTGACAGACCTTCGCGTCCCGAACGACGATGCGCCCTTCGGGACCTCGATGATTCGGCCGACGATGAACCTTCGTCATATCCTGCCCGCCCTCGCGCTTTCCCTTCTCGTCCCGGCGGCGGCGGCAGCCGGCGACGAATCGCTGATCGACCGCCTGCGCTTCGAGACGCGCAATGCCGACCGCTTCGAATTGCGGCTCGGCCTCGCATCCTACGACACCGGCCTGTTCAGCGGGCAGGACTATTCCGGCCTGACGCTGCACGGCCAGATCATGTTCCCGTCGCCCGATTTCCTGGCCGCGATCGGCGCGCCGCGGCCCTATGTCGGCGTCAACGTCTCGCCGGGCGGCCAGCGCACCGACTTCCTGTTCGCGGGCGTCGAATGGGAGGCCTACGTCACCGACCGCCTCTATCTTCTCGCCAGCGCCGGCGGCGCGGTCCACAACGCGGACAACCTCGACAACCCGGTCGGATACAAGGCGCTGGGCTGCCGGGCCCTCTTCCACCTTTCGGCGGGGCTCGGCTACGATGTCAGCCCAAACCTCACTGTGCAGGTCTATCACGATCATTTCTCGAACGGGGGTCTGTGTACCCGCAACCAGGGCGCCGACCATGCCGGCGTGCGGGTCGGCTATCGCTTCTGAACCGGGGAGCGTCCTGCCCGTCGGCCGGCCGCCGCACGGGGGAAGGCCGGCACCGTTGCCGGCCTCCGGTCCGCGTGATGCCGCCGGTCAGAGCGAGCGCGACACCATCTCGACGCGATAGGCCTCGATGACGTCGCCGGCGCGGATGTCCTCGTAATTGGCGAAGGCCATGCCGCATTCCTGGCCGGCCGGCACCTCCGAGACCTCGTCCTTGAAGCGCTTCAGCGTCTTCAGCGTGCCCTCGTGGATGACGACGTTGTCGCGGATCAGGCGCACGCCCGCGCCGCGCTCCATCTTGCCTTCCGTGACGCGGCAGCCCGCCACCTTGCCGACCTTGGTGATGTTGAACACCTCGAGGATCTCGGCATTGCCGAGGAAGGTCTCGCGGCGCTCGGGCGACAGGAGGCCGGACATGGCCGCCTTGATGTCGTCCACCAGGTCGTAGATGATGTTGTAGTAGCGGATTTCGATGCCCGCCTGCTCGGCCGCGTCGCGCGCCTGCTTGTTGGCGCGGACGTTGAAGCCGATGATCGCGGCACCGGAGGTCTCCGCCAGCGACACGTCGCTCTCGGTGATGGCGCCGGCGCCGGAATGGACGATGCGGGCGCGCACCTCGTCGGTGCCGAGCTTGTCGAGCGCAGCGACGATGGCCTCGATCGAGCCCTGCACGTCGCCCTTGATGACCAGCGGGAACTCCTTGAGGCCGGTGGTCTGGAGCTGCGACATCATCTGCTCGAGCGAGCCGCGCTGGCCGGCCTGGCGGGCCACCGCCTTCTCGCGGGCGAGCCGCTGGCGGTACTCGGAAATCTCGCGGGCGCGGGCCTCGTTCTCGACCACGGCGAAGCGGTCGCCGGCCTGCGGCGTGCCCTGAAGGCCGAGAATCTCGACGGGCATCGACGGGCCGGCCTCCTTGACCTGGCCGCCGCGGTCGTCGACCAGCGCGCGCACGCGGCCCCACTCGTTGCCGACGACGACGATGTCGCCGGGCTTGAGCGTGCCGGTCTGGACGAGGACGGTCGCCACCGGGCCGCGGCCCTTGTCGAGCTTGGCCTCGATGACCACGCCTTCGGCGGTGCGGTCCGGATTGGCCTTGAGGTCGAGGATTTCGGCCTGCAGCAGGATGGCCTCGAGCAGCTTGTCGAGGTTGGTGCGGTTCTTGGCCGAGACCTCGACGTCGAGCACCTCGCCGCCCATCGACTCCACGAACACCTCGTGCTGGAGCAGCTCGGTGCGCACCTTCTGCGGGTTGGCCGTCGGCTTGTCGATCTTGTTGATCGCCACGATGATCGGCACGCCCGCCGCCTTGGCGTGGTTGATGGACTCGATCGTCTGCGGCATGACGCTGTCGTCGGCCGCCACCACCAGCACGGCGATGTCGGTGGCCTGCGCGCCGCGGGCGCGCATGGCGGTGAAGGCGGCGTGGCCGGGCGTGTCGATGAAGGTGATCTTCTGCCCGTTCTGCTCGACCTGATAGGCGCCGATGTGCTGGGTGATGCCGCCGTGCTCGCCGGCCACCACATTGGCGTTGCGGATGGCGTCGAGCAGCGAGGTCTTGCCGTGGTCGACGTGACCCATGATGGTCACGACCGGCGGGCGCGGCTTCACGTCCTCGGCCCTGTCCTCGATGTTGAACAGGCCCTCCTCGACGTCGGACTCGGCGACGCGCTTGACGGTGTGGCCGAACTCGGACGCCACCAGCTCGGCGGTGTCGGCGTCGATCACGTCGCCGGGCTTCATCATCTGGCCCTGCTTCATGAAGAACTTGACGACGTCGACCGCGCGCTCGGCCATGCGCTGGGCGAGCTCCTGGATGGTGATGGTCTCGGGCAGCACGACCTCGCGCGAAATCTTCTCGCGCGGCTCGTTGTGCAGCGAGCGCTTGAACTTCTCCTGCCGGCGGCGCATCGCCGACAGCGAGCGGGCGCGCGCGTCCTCGTCGGAGAGCGCGGAGGTCAGCGTCAGCTTGCCGCGGCGGCGGTCCTCCTCGCCCTTGGCCTTGACCGGCTTGGGCGCGGCGACCTCGGGCTTGACCGGACCGC
>JACZJD010000138.1 GCA_014860725.1 Aquamicrobium sp. | reverse complement strand
GGCGGGCCGCGCGCCGTTGCCATTCCCGGGCGCGGCGGGCGTTCCCGTCTCCAGCGCCTTCAGCGCCTCGTCGAGCGTCGGCAGGCTGGCGGCGTGCGCGATGCGGATCAGCACCATCTCGGCGGCGTTGACCGGGCGGCTGGCGCTCTGGACCTCGGAAATTCCCTTCAAGAGCATCTGCCAGGTGCGCGACAGCACCCGCACCGGGAGCTTCTGCGAGAAGTCGAGCCCGCGCGTGCGCTCGTCCTGCGACAGCGAGGCGTCGTCGGCCGCGGCCGGCAGGAAGCGCATGCGGGTGACGAGATGGTTGAACTCGGCCAGCTCGGTCAGCACCGTGGCCGGATCGGCGCCGGCATCGTACTGGGCGCGGAAATCGGTGAGCGCGGCGGCGACGTCGCCCCGCATCAGCACCTCGAACAGGTCGATGGTGCGAGCGCGGTCGACGAGGCCGAGCATGTCGCGCACGGTCCCGGCGGTCACCTGGCCCGAGGAATGGGCGATGGCCTGGTCGAAGATCGACTGCGCGTCGCGCATCGAGCCCTCGGCGGCGCGGGCGATCATGGCCAGCGCCTCGTCCTCGGCCTCGACGCCCTCCAGCCCGCCGATATGCGCCAGATGCTGCTTGATGAGCGCGGCGTCGATGCGGCGCAGGTCGAAGCGCTGGCAGCGCGACAGGATGGTGATCGGCACCTTCCTGATCTCGGTGGTGGCGAAGATGAACTTCACATGCGGCGGCGGCTCCTCCAGCGTCTTCAGCAGGCCGTTGAAGGCCTGGTTGGACAGCATGTGGACCTCGTCGATGATGTAGACCTTGTAGCGGGCCGAGACCGGCGCGTAGCGCACCTGCTCGATGATGTCGCGGATGTCGTCGATGCCGGTGTGGGAGGCGGCGTCCATCTCGATGACGTCGACATGGCGGCCCTCCATGATCGCCTCGCAGTGGAGGCCGGGCACGGACAGGTCGACCGAGGGGCGGTCGACCGAATCGGTCTTGTAGTTGAGGGCGCGGGCGAGGATGCGCGCCGTCGTCGTCTTGCCGACGCCGCGCACGCCGGTCAGCATCCACGCCTGGGCGATGCGGCCGGTGGAGAACGCGTTGGTCAGCGTGCGCACCATCGGCTCCTGGCCGATCAGGCCGGAGAAGTCGCGCGGGCGGTATTTTCGCGCCAGCACGCGGTAGGCGCCGGCCTTGGTCCCGTCTTTGTGGTCGTCTGCCATGGGCTAGAGGCCGAACTCCCTGCGGCGGCGTGCCGATGAAACGAGTTTCGCCGCCGGAGGCCGGCCACGTCAACCGCCCATGTCACCCACACGGCGCGGCGGTGGCGCAATCGACGGAGAGGAAAAGGTGGGAGGCTGGCACGATGACCCGTGCCGTGGCTCGTTAGGGCTGCTTCCTTCCGGACCTGACCCGGTTGGCGAGTGGCGCGTCCACCACCAACCTCCCGCGACCCATATCGGCAATTCCGCAGCCGATTGCAAGGCCGGTGGAAGCGATTCGATCCGGGGCCGGCGCAACCCGGCGCACGATTCGCTTGCAGGCCGGCGCGCGCGCATCTAGCTTTCTTGCGAACCGAGGGAGAGAGGATGCACGCTTCGACGGGAGGTTTCGTGCTCGATCCGCGCATCGAGCGCGACAGCGCACCGCTGATGTGGCTCGGGCTGTGCGAGCTGCGGCTGATGGACGACAGCCGCTGGCCCTGGCTCATCCTCGTGCCGCACCGGCCGGGCGCGGTCGAGATCCACGACCTGACGCCGCTCGACCAGGCGATGCTGAGCTTCGAGACCTCGCTCGTGGCGCAGGCGCTGAAGCGCGTCACCTCCTGCGGCAAGATCAACGTCGCGTCGCTCGGCAACGTGGTGCCGCAGCTTCACGTCCACGTCATCGGCCGCAGCGAGGGCGATCCCGGCTGGCCCGGCCCGGTCTGGGACTTCGGCATCCGCGAGCCCTACCGGCGCGAGGATTTGCACAAGCTCGTCTCAACGATAAGATCGGCCCTCTCGCCATAAGCCCCCGGCAGCATATCATGACCTTTCCGCTTTTCCTCGCGCCCGAGCGCGAGCCGAGCCAGTTCGTCGGCTTCGCCGGCAACCGCATCGACCGCCAGTCGGAGAACCGCAGCGACGACGCGCTCGAGACGGCGCTCGCCGACCCGCGCACCCGCATCATGCAGACGCGCGGCGGCCGCCTCTACCTCAAGCTCGGCTCCGGGCCCGACGGCGGCACGTTCGATCCCTATTTCACGCTCGCGGAGGCGCGGGCGATGGGCGCCAAGCTCGACCACGCGGTGCTGCTCGGCATGGCCGCGCAAGGGCCGGTCGTCGCCGCGCCGGGAGCGTTGGAGCCGGAGGCGCTGCCCGAGGGCATCAAGGCCATCGACCACCGCTCGGTCTATGTGCAGGAGCTGATCGGCGCGGAGGCGCTGGGCGAGCTGGCGCAGGGCGCGGCCCTGCTCGCCTGGCACCACGGCCACCGCTTCTGCGGCCGCTGCGGGGCTAAGACGCGGATGCGCATCGGCGGCTACAAGCGGACGTGCACGGGCTGCGGCGCCGAGCATTTCCCGCGCACCGACCCGGTCGCGATCATGCTGGCCGTGCGCGAGGACAGCTGCCTGCTCGGGCGCGGGCCGCATTTCGGGCCCGGCATGTATTCCTGCCTTGCCGGCTTCATCGAGCCGGGCGAGACCATCGAGGCCGCGGTGCGGCGCGAGACGCTGGAGGAATCGGGCATCCGGCTCGGCCGCGTCCTCTACCACGCCAGCCAGCCATGGCCGTTTCCCCACACGCTGATGATCGGCTGCTTCGGCGAGGCGCTGAACGGGGACATCGCCTTCGACGGCCGCGAGCTGGAGGATTGCCGCTGGTTCGCCCGCGACGAGGTGCGGGCGATGGTCGAGGGCCGCCACCCGGACGGCCTCGGCATCCCGCCGGCCGGCGCCATCGCCAGCCATCTGATCCGCTTCTGGGCCGAAGCCGCGGCGTGACGCCGGGCGCCCGACCCCTCCCCACGGAAACGCCATGCACAACCGCTACGCCAGGCTCGCCGCGCGGGTCTACGATCTCGACAAGCCGGTCGGCCGCTCGTTCGGCGACATCGAATATTACCGCCAGCGCCTCGAAGGCTGCGGCGGGCCGGTGCTGGAGCCGGCCGTCGGCAACGGCCGCATCTTCGTGCCGCTTCTGGAAGCCGGCTTCGAGATGGAGGGCTTCGACGCCTCGGAGGAGATGCTCGGCTACTGCCGCGAGGAATGCCGCCGGCGCGGCCTTGCGGCCGGCCTCAGCCGCCGGACCTTCGAGGACTTCGCCTACGACAGGCGCTTCGCCGCGATCATCCTGCCGCTCGGCTCGTTCCAGCTCGTGACGGACACGCCGACGGCGATGGCGGTGCTCGCGCGCTTCCGCGACCATCTGCGGCCCGGCGGCCGGCTCATCCTCGACATCGACCCCATCGGCGCCTTCCTCGGGCCTTCCGGCTCCATCCGAAGCTGGACGACGCCGGAGGGCGAGCTGCTGACGCTCACCGACGACCGCGTCGAGACCGACCATGTGGCGCAGACCACGCTGTCGCACCTGCGCTACGAGCGCTGGCGGGACGGACGCCTGGTCGAGACCGAGCTCGACCTGTTCCGGCTGCGCTGGTGGGGCGTGACGGAGCTGTCGCTCGCGCTGCAGGCCGCAGGCTTCGGCGAGGTCGTGGCGTCGGGCGACTATATCCACGGGCGCGCGCCGCGGCAGGGCGACGGCATCGTCACCGTCGAGGCGGTGCGGGGCTGACGCGGCCGGCCGATCTCAGGCGATGCCGAGCTCCTGGCGCAGCTTCTTCGTCAGGCCGCGGGCGACGAGGTCGTGCGAGCGGCGGATATAAGCCTGGAGTTCGTTCTCGGGCAGGTCGGCGCCGCTCGCCACCGACACCCATTGCCGCCTGGCGAAATAGGGCGCCTGGTCGATGCCGTCGATGGCGGTCAGGATCTCGAAGCTGTCCTCGCCGCACTTGAAGACGATGCGCGGCGTGCCCGCCCCGACGCCGCCGAGAAGCGCGAACACCTTGCCGCCGACCTTGGCGACGCGCGCCTCCCACTGGTCGGTGAGCGTGCCGCCGGGCAGGCCCGCGGCGAAGGCGTCGAAGCCGGCGGGGTCGTAGAGGCTCATGGCGGCTCAGTCCTCCTGCTTCTGCGTCAGCCGGAACGGGTGCGCCGGATAGACGCCGAGGATGCGCACCTCGCGCGAGAAGAAGGCGAGCTCCTTCAGCGCCTGCGCCACGTTCTTGTCGTCCGGGTGGCCCTCGATGTCGGCATAGAACTGGGTGGCGAAGAAGGTGCCGCCGAGCTGGTAGCTCTCCAGCTTGGTCATGTTCACGCCGTTGGTGGCGAAGCCGCCCATGGCCTTGTAGAGCGCGGCCGGGATGTTGTGCACGCGGAAGACGAAGGTGGTCATCATCAGCTCGTCGGCGCGCCGGCGCGGCGCCCAGCTCTTGTCCTTCGACAGGACGACGAAACGGGTGACGTTGTTGTCGGCGTCCTCGACGTTCTCGGCGACGATGTCGAGGCCGTAGAGCGAGGACGCAAGGCGCGGCGCGAGCGCGGCCTGCGACCGGTCGCCCTCCTCGGCGACGATGCGGGCCGCACCCGCCGTGTCGCCGGCGACGACCGGCTTCCAGCGGTGGCGGCGGATGACCTTGCGGCACTGGCCGAGCGCGTGGATGTGGCTGTGGACCGACTTGATCTCCTCCATCCTCACCCCCGGCAGCACCATGAGCTGGAAGTGGATCGGCAGGAAATATTCGGCGACGATGTGGAGCTTCGAT
>JACZJD010000015.1 GCA_014860725.1 Aquamicrobium sp. | reverse complement strand
CCTTGAAGCCGGCGATGGAATTGCGCGCGCGGGTCACGACGGCCTTCTGGCCGGAGATCATGGCGAGATCCTCGGCGGCGATCGTCGGCTTCTTGGAGTCGGCGGTAGCTTCGCCCACGCCCATATTGATGACGACCTTGTCGAGGCGCGGGATCTGCAGTTCGTTCTCGTAGTTGAACTGCTCCTGCATCGACTTGCGAATCTGCTCCCAGTAGAGCTTCTTCAGCCGCGGTTCATACTTCGTATCAGCCATTGATGACTTCTCCCGAGCGCTTCGCGACGCGCACCTTCTTGCCGTCGCGGACCTCGAAGCCGACGCGGGTCGGCGTCTTGCCGTCCTTGGGATCGGCCACTGCGATATTCGACAGGTGGATCGGCGCTTCCTTGCGGATCAGGCCGCCTTCCTGGCTCTGCGTCTGGCGCTGGTGGCGAACCACCACGTTGACGCCGCGCACGAGCGCCTTGTCGTCCTTCGGCATCACGCGCAGCACCTCGCCGGTGCGGCCCTTGTCCTTGCCGGCAAGCACGACGACCTTGTCGCCCTTCCTGATCTTCTGCATGTCACCGGCTCCTTAAAGCACTTCGGGCGCGAGCGAGATGATCTTCATGTGGTTCTTCGCGCGAAGCTCGCGCGGAACCGGCCCGAAGATACGGGTGCCGATCGGCTCACGCTTGTTGTCGACCAGAACGGCCGCGTTGTTGTCGAACCGGATCACGCTGCCGTCGGGCCGGCGGATGTCCTTGGCCGTGCGCACCACGACCGCCTTCATCACGTCGCCCTTCTTGACGCGGCCGCGCGGAATGGCCTCCTTGATCGACACGACGATGATGTCGCCGACCGAGGCGTACTTCCGCTTCGAGCCGCCCAGCACCTTGATGCACATGACACGACGGGCGCCGGAATTATCCGCCACGTCGAGGTTTGTTTGCATCTGAATCATGACTGGCCGCCTTCTATATCAATTATGGACGGGCTTTCGCCCGCCCGGCTGTCCAAATTCGTTGTTACTCGACGTTCGCCGCCAGCTCCTGGGTCTGGTTCTGCACCACGACCCAGCGCTTGTCCTTGGAGATCGGCGCCGACTCCTGGATGAAGACGATGTCGCCCACCTTCGAGGTGTTGTTCTCGTCGTGCGCCTTGTAGCGCTTCGACTGACGGACCGTCTTCTTCATCACCGGATGGGTGAAGCGGCGCTCGACCCTGACGACGACCGTCTTGTCGTTCTTGTCGCTGACGACGGTGCCCTGCATGATGCGCTTCGGCATGGTCTTCGTCCTTAAGCCTTCTTGGCGGCGGCTTTCTCCGCCGCGATCGTCTTGATGCGCGCGATGTCCCTGCGGACTTCCTTCACGCGCGCCGTCTTCTCGAGCTGGCCGGTCGCCTTCTGGAAGCGCAGGTTGAACTGCTCCTTCTTCAGACCGGCAAGCTCGTCGTTGAGCTGGTCGAGGGTCTTGGCCCTCACATCGGAGGCTTTCATCTATGAACCCTTTCCCTATTCCGCAATGCGCTGCACGAAGCGCGTGCGCACCGAAAGCTTGGCCGCGCCGAGGCGCAGCGCCTCGCGGGCGATGTCCTCGGGCACGCCGTCGATCTCGAACATGATGCGGCCCGGCTTGACGCGCGCCGCCCAGTAGTCGACCGAGCCCTTGCCCTTGCCCATGCGGACCTCGGTCGGCTTCGACGTGACCGGAAGGTCGGGGAACACGCGGATCCACACGCGGCCCTGACGCTTCATCTGGCGGGTGATCGCGCGGCGGGCCGCCTCGATCTCGCGCGCCGTGACGCGGTTGGGCTCAAGCGCCTTCAGGCCGAAACCGCCGAAGTTGAGGTCCGTACCACCCTTGGCAGCGCCGTGGATGCGGCCCTTGAACTGCTTGCGGAACTTTGTGCGCTTTGGCTGCAGCATCGTTCTTCTCCAGAATTCCTATTCGTCAGGCGTTCTCGCGACGGCGCTGATGCCCGCCACCGCCATGCTGCTCGCCCTCGACCGCGCGGCGCTCGGACGCCATCGGATCGTGCTCGAGGATCTCGCCCTTGAACACCCACACCTTGACGCCGCAGATGCCGTAGGCGGTCTGCGCCTCGGCGGTGCCGTAGTCGACGTCGGCGCGCAGCGTGTGCAGCGGCACCCGGCCCTCGCGGTACCATTCCATGCGGGCGATCTCCGCGCCGCCCAGACGACCGGCGCAGTTGATGCGGATGCCTTCCGCGCCGAGGCGCATCGCCGACTGCACGGCGCGCTTCATGGCGCGGCGGAACGCGACGCGGCGCTCGAGCTGCTGCGCGATCGACTGCGCGATCAGCTTGGCGTCGGTCTCCGGCTTGCGGACCTCGACGATGTTCAGGTGCGTCTCCGACTTCGTCATCTCGGTCAGCTTGCGGCGCAGCTTCTCGATGTCGGCGCCCTTCTTGCCGATGATGAGGCCCGGCCGTGCGGCGTGAATGGTGACACGGCACTTCTTGTGCGGACGCTCGATCACGATCTTCGAGACCGCGGCCTGCTTCAGCTCCTTCTCGAGATACTCGCGAATCTTGAGGTCTTCATGGAGCAGCTTGCCGTACTCGCCGGTGTTGGCGTACCAGCGCGAGTCCCAGGTGCGGTTGATGCCGAGGCGCAGGCCGATCGGATTGATTTTCTGGCCCATTATGCGGCCTCCACTTCTTCAACTTCGCGCACGACGATGGTCAGATGCGAGAACGGCTTCTCGATGCGCGAGGCGCGGCCGCGGCCGCGGGCATGGAACCGCTTCATCACGATCGACTTGCCGACATAGGCCTCGGCGACGACCAGCGAATCCACGTCGAGCCCGTGGTTGTTCTCGGCGTTCGCGATCGCGGACTCCAGCGTCTTCTTGACGGTGGCGGCAATCCGCTTGCGCGAGAATTCGAGGTCCGCAAGCGCGGCGTCGACCGCCTTGCCGCGGATCAGCGCCGCGACCAGGTTCAGCTTCTGCGGGCTGATGCGGATCGTGCGCAGGACGGCGCGCGCCTCGTTGTCGGCAAGCTTGCGCGGTGCCTTGGCCTTGCCCATCGTTACTTCCTCTTCGCCTTCTTGTCCGCGCCGTGGCCGTAATAGGTACGGGTGGGCGAGAACTCACCGAACTTGTGGCCGACCATCTCCTCGGTCACATTGACCGGAACGTGCTTCTGGCCGTTGTAGACGCCGAAGGTGAGGCCGACGAACTGCGGCAGGATCGTGGAGCGGCGGCTCCAGATCTTGATCACCTCGTTGCGGCCGCTCTCGCGCACCTTGTCCGCCTTCTTGAGCAGAAAGCCGTCGACGAACGGGCCTTTCCAGACTGAACGGGTCACGTCAGACTACCTTTCCTTAGCTCTTGCGCTGGTGGCGCGAGCGCATGATGAACTTGTCGGTCGCCTTGTTGGACCGGGTGCGCTTGCCCTTGGTGGGCTTGCCCCACGGGGTCACCGGATGGCGGCCGCCGGAGGTGCGGCCTTCGCCGCCGCCGTGCGGGTGGTCGACCGGGTTCATGGCGACGCCGCGGTTGTGCGGGCGCTTGCCGCGCCAGCGCGTGCGGCCGGCCTTGCCGTCGTTGACGTTGCCGTGGTCCGGGTTGGACACGGCGCCGACCGTGGCGAGGCAGGAGCCGTGGACGACGCGCTGCTCGCCGGAGTTGAGGCGAAGGATCGCGTAGCCCTGGTCGCGGCCGACGAGCTGGGCGTAGGCGCCCGCCGAACGGGCGATCTGGCCGCCCTTGCCCGGCTTCAGCTCGACATTGTGCACGATCGTGCCGACCGGCATCGAGCCCAGCGGCATCGCGTTGCCCGGCTTCACGTCGACGCTCTCGCCCGCCACGACCTGGTCGCCGACGGCAAGGCGCTGCGGCGCCAGGATGTAGCTGAGCTCGCCGTCCTCATACCTGATGAGGGCGATGAACGCCGTGCGGTTCGGGTCGTACTCCAGACGCTCCACCGTCGCCGCCAC
>JACZJD010000137.1 GCA_014860725.1 Aquamicrobium sp. | reverse complement strand
CCACCATGTCGAAGCGCAGCGACAGGCGGGCATGGTCGGGCTGGCGCGCGAGCCACAGGTCGGCCGCGGCCTCGATGCGCCGCTCCGACAGCCGCGCCACCGCCTCCATGGCCTCGATCAGCGTCGGCCGCACCTTGACCTCGACGATCAGCACGAGGTCGCCGCGCCGCGCGATCAGGTCGATCTCGCCCAGCTTCGTGCGGTAGCGGCGGGCGACGATGCGGTAGCCCTTCAGCATCAGCGCCAGCGCGGCCAGCCACTCGCCGCGATGGCCGCGGCGGTGGTGGCGAAGCCGTTCCGCGCCGCCGCTAGCCGCCATCGCCCTTCAGCTCCATCAGCCGGCGATAGAGATCGGCCTTGCGGCCGCCGGTCATTTTCGCGACTTCGGCCGCCGCCTTCGACGCGCCCAGCTCGGCGGAAAGCGACAGGAGCAGGGCGTCGACATCCTCCGCGCGTGCTTCCTGCGGCAGCGGCGGGCCGACGCAGACGACGATCTCGCCCCTCGGCGTGTCCTCTCCGGCATAGGCCGCAGCCAGCGCGGCGAGCGGGCCGCGTCGCACCTCCTCGAAGGTCTTGGTCAGTTCGCGGCAGACTGCCGCCGGCCGGTCGCCGAGCACGTCAGCCATGGCGGAAAGCGCCCCGGCCAGCCGGCGCGGCGATTCGTAGAAGACGAGCGTGGCGGGCACGGCCTTCAGCTCTTCCAGCCGCGTCGTCCGCTGCCCCGCCTTCGACGGCAGGAAGCCGGCGAAGAGGAAGGTGTCGGAGGGCAGGCCCGAGGCCGTCAACGCCGCCAGCAGCGCCGAGGGGCCGGGGATGGGCACGACCGCGCCGCCGGCCGCCACGACCTCCTCCACGAGGCGATAGCCGGGGTCGGAGACGAGCGGCGTGCCGGCGTCCGAGACCAGCGCCACGCTCCTGCCCGCCAGCACCGCCTCGGCGAGCTTCGGCCCGGCCTCGGCGGCGTTGTGCTCGTGATAGGCGGTGGTGCGGCGGGAGATGCCATAGCGGGTGAGCAGCACGCGGGTGACGCGCGTGTCCTCGCAGGCGAGGATGTCGGCCGCCGCCAGCGTCTCCAGCGCGCGGATGGTGATGTCGGCGAGATTGCCGATCGGCGTCGCCACCAGATAGAGCGCGGGCGGAAGCGGCCGGGCGGAAAACATCGCCTGCCCGACGACGTAGCTGCGTTCCTTTCCGGCGTCCCCGCTCATCGGCCTATCGTGCCAGATCGGCGACCACGGCGTCGAGCACGATCATGCCGGCCGCGGTGGCGCGCAGGCGCGCATTGCCGACCGGGGCGACGAGGTCCTCCTCCTGCAACACCGCGATGCGGCGCGACGACAGCGGCCGGCCGGACAGTTCCTCGTAGCGGGCAAGGTCGATGCCTTCGGCGAGGCGCAGGCCCATCAGCAGGAACTCGTCGGCCTCCTCCTCGCGCGTCAGCACCTCGCCGCCGACGACGCCGTGGCCGTTGGCCTCGACCAGCGACGCCCACGCCTCCGGCAGCTTCTCGGTGAAGGTGACGATGCGGCGGCCGTCCTCGACGAAGCGGCCGTGCGCGCCGGGGCCGACGCCGACATATTCGCCGTAGCGCCAGTAGACGAGGTTGTGCCGGCTTTCCGCGCCCGGCCGCGCATGATTGGAAATCTCGTAGGCCGGCAGGCCCTTCGCGGCCGTCACCTCCTGCGTCAGCCGGTAGAGATCGGCCGCAAGCTCCGGGTCGGGCATGACGAACTTGCCCGCCTCGTGCAGGAGGTGGAAGCGCGTGCCTTCCTCGATGGTGAGCTGGTAGAGCGACAGGTGGTCGGCCGCGTGGAAGATCGCCTCCTCCAGCTCGGCCTGCCATGCGTCGAGCGTCTGGCCGGGGCGGGCGTAGATCAGGTCGAAGGACAGGCGCGGGAACGTCTCGCGCGCCAGCCGGATCGCGCCCAGCGCCTGCCCGACATCGTGCAGCCGGCCGAGGAAGCGCAGATCCCCGTCGTTGAGCGCTTGCACGCCGAGCGAGACGCGGTTGACGCCGGCGTCGCGATAGCCGCGGAAGCGCGACGCCTCGACCGAGGACGGGTTCGCCTCCAGCGTCACCTCGATGCCGGCCGGCACGCTCCAGTTCCTCGCCACGGCCTCCAGCACCGCGCCCACGGTCTGCGGCTTCATCAGCGACGGCGTGCCGCCGCCGAGGAAGATCGACGTCACCTCGCGCGGGCCGGTGCGGGCGCGCATCGCCGCCATCTCCGCGGCGAAGGCGGCGGCGAAGCGCGCCTCGTCCACGGGCCGGTGGCGGACATGGCTGTTGAAGTCGCAATAGGGGCACTTGGCCGCGCAGAACGGCCAGTGGACATAGACGCCGAAGCCCGGGACGCCGAAGCCGGGGGAGCGCTCCGGGTCGTTCATGGCGCGCCGAGCATGGCGCGCCGGAAGCGGTCGAAGGCGCGGGCGCGGTGCGACAGCGGCCCGTCGAGCCCCTGCTTCTCCTGCGGGCTCATCTCGCCGAAGGTCTTCCCGAAGCCGTCGGGCAGGAACATCGGGTCGTAGCCGAACCCCTTCTCGCCGCGCGGCGGCCACACCAGCGTGCCCTCGACCTCGCCGCGGAAATATTCGGCATGGCCGTCGGGCCAGGCGAGGCAGATGACGGAGACGAAGCGCCCACTGCGGTCCTCGGGCGCGACGGCGCCCTTCCCGGCGAGCTTCGCCTCGGTCAGCGCCATGGCGCGGCCGAAATCGCGGCTGCCGTCCTCCTGCACCGCCCAGTCGGCGGTGTAGACGCCGGGCGCGCCGCCGAGCGCGTCGACCGCGAGCCCGCTGTCGTCGGACAGGGCCGGCAGGCCGGTGGCGGCGGCCGCGGCGAAGGCCTTGATGTAGGCGTTCTCCTCGAAAGTGGTGCCGGTCTCGTCGGGCTCCGGCAGGCCGTACTCGGCCGCGGACTTCGCTTCGAAGCCGTACGGCCCGATCAGGTCGGCGATCTCGGCGAGCTTGCCCTTGTTGTGGCTCGCCACCACGATCCTCTTTGCTTCAAGAGCCCTCATTCCAGTCCCCATATCCTCGGCTCGGCGATCTCCAGCGAGTTGCCCGCCGGGTCGCGGAAATAGATCGAGCGGCCGCCGCTCGGCTCCTCGCCGCGCGCCGGCCAGCGGAAATCTGCCTCGATCTCTATCCCTTGCGCTTCGAGATGCGCCTTCCAGCGCTCGATCTCGGCGCCCGTGGCGCGGAAGCACAGATGGCCCTCGCCGGTCGTGCCGTGCGGCGGCACCGGCAGCTTCGCATCCGGCTTGGGCGGCTTCGCGGTCTCCGCCGGGTCGAACAGCAGAAGCACGCCGTCGCCGCAGCGGAAGAAGACGTGGCGACCCTCGACCTTCGCGATCCTCTCCAGCCCCAGCACCCCGCCGTAGAACGCCTCAGCCCTGTCGAGGTCGTCGACATAGAGCGCGGATTCGAGGATGCCGGCGGGAGTCATCTCAGGCGATCGCCATCTTCTGCAGGTTGACCAGCCGGGCGATGCCGGCCCTCGCCAGCGCCATCAGCGCGGCGAATTCCTCTTCCGAGAACGGCTCGCCCTCGGCCGTGCCCTGCACCTCGACGATGCCGCCCTTGCCGGTCATGACGAAATTGGCGTCGGTGCCGGCCGCCGAATCCTCGGCATAGTCGAGGTCGATCACCGGCACGCCGTCGTGGATGCCGCAGGAGATCGCCGCGACATGGTCCTTCAGCACCTTCGCCACGCTCAGCATCTGGCGCGCCTCCATCCATCGCAGGCAGTCGTGCAGCGCGACGAAGCCGCCGGTGATGGCGGCCGTGCGCGTGCCGCCGTCGGCCTGGATGACGTCGCAGTCGACGGTGATCTGCACCTCGCCGAGCGCCTGAAGGTCGATCACCGAGCGCAGCGAGCGGCCGATCAGGCGCTGGATCTCCAGCGTGCGGCCGCCCTGCTTGCCCGACGAGGCCTCGCGGCGCATGCGCTCGCCCGTCGAGCGGGGCAGCATGCCGTATTCGGCCGTCACCCAGCCCTTGCCTGAGTTGCGCAGCCATGGCGGCACCCGCTCCTCCAGGCTCGCCGTGCACAGGACATGGGTGTCGCCGAACCGCACGAGGCAGGAGCCCTCGGCGTGCTTGGACACGCCGCGTTCGAAGGAGATCGCCCGCATTTCGTCGGGCTGGCGTCTGGATGGCCGCATGGTCTGGTTCCGTTTCGAGATGCCGGGCTTGTAGCCGCCGGCACGGGAAGACGCAATTTATTTGGCTCCCCGTCCGGCTCGCGGCCCCGGCCTGCGGCCTGTCATGTGCTTCGGGGCCTTGCGTTTCGGGGGCCGTTGCGCCGGCACGCCGCCCCACTATATCCTTGGCTGTGGAAGAAGCCATGCCGACAATGACGAAGCCGATCGCCGACCAGCAACACCTCCAGTCGCTCGACATGCGCTCGCGCGACATCTTCCGCATGATCGTCGAGACCTATCTCAGGGACGGCGAGCCGGTCGGCTCGCGCAACCTGTCGCGGCTGCTGCCGCAGTCGCTGTCGCCGGCGACCGTGCGCAACGTGATGAGCGACCTCGAGCATCTCGGCCTGATCTACGCGCCGCACGTCTCGGCCGGGCGGCTGCCAACGCAGGCGGGCCTGCGCTTCTTCGTCGACGCCTTCATGGAGATCGGCGACCTCTCCGACGAGGAGCGCCGCGCCATCGAGGCGCAGGTGAAGGCCTCGGGCAGCGGCGCCACGCTGGAGCACGTCCTGACCGAGG
The DNA here is from genome assembly GCA_014860725.1 of Aquamicrobium sp. The sequence goes on along the minus strand of JACZJD010000137.1, from coordinate 8,874 downwards.
CGAGCCAGATGCTGTCGGGCATGTCGCGCGGGGCGGGGCTGGTGCTCGCCGCCAAGGCCGAGGTGCCCCTGAAGCACATCGAGTTCATCCAGCTCGAGCCGACCCGGGCGCTGACCGTGCTCGTCTCGCAGAACGGCGACGTCGAGAACCGCGTCGTCGAGCTGCCGGCCGGCATCACCGCCTCGCAGCTCCACGAGGCGTCGAACTTCCTCAACGCCCATATCCGCGGCCGCACGCTGGCCGAGGCCAGGACCGAGATCGCCCGCCTGCGCGAGGAGACGCGCGCCGCGCTCGACACGCTGTCGCAGGACCTGGTCGAGCGCGGGCTCGCCGTGTGGGCCGGGGCGGAGAGCGGCCTGCCCGCCCGGCTGATCGTGCGCGGCCGCGCCAACCTGCTCGAAAACGTCACCGCGCAGGCCGACCTCGACCTTCTGCGCCACCTGTTCGAGGATCTGGAGACCAAGGAGGGGCTGATCCAGCTCCTCGACCTCGCCGAGGACGGCTCGGGCGTGCGCATCTTCATCGGCTCCGAGAACAAGCTGTTCTCGCTGTCGGGCTCGTCGCTGGTGGTCGCGCCCTATCGCGACAAGGACGCCCGCGTCATCGGCGCGCTCGGCGTCATCGGGCCGACGCGGCTCAACTATGCCCGCATCGTGCCGATGGTCGACTACACGGCCCAGCTCGTCAGCCGCATCCTGCGCTGAGCGGCGTGCGGCCGGATAGGAACGGATTCCCCTCCGCGACCGTTCGGCCCCTTGATTTTCCCTGCCCGAACCTCGATATCGGGCACGACTTCAAGCATCCATGCAAGGATCGGACGAGGCGATGAGCGAACAGCCGAAAGACAACCGCGCGCCCGAGGAAACAGCGGCACAGAGCGAATATGCGCAGACCGCGGCCGAGGGCGAAGCGTTTCAGGGCGCGGGCCAGACCGCCGAGACGCAGGAAGAAGGGCAGGCCGCCGACTACGAAGCCGTGGTGCGGCTCGTGAAAGAGAACGAGGAACTGAAGGACCGCGCGCTCCGGCTCGCGGCCGAGACCGAGAACCTGCGCCGCCGCGCGGCGCGCGACGTGCAGGACGCCAAGTCCTACGCCATCGCCAATTTCGCCCGCGACATGCTGCAGGTGGCCGACAATCTCGACCGTGCGCTGGCGGCGGTGCCCGCCGAGGCGCGGGAAGGCGGCGACGCCGGCCTCAAGGCTTTGATCGAGGGCGTCGAGCTGACCGGCCGGGCCATGCTCTCCGCGCTCGAACGCCACGGCGTGAAGAAGCTCGACCCGCAGGGCGAGCGGTTCGACCCCAATTTCCATCAGGCCATGTTCGAGGTTCCCGACCCGAGCGTGCCGGCCGGCACGGTGGTGCAGGTGGTGCAGACCGGCTACGGCATCGGCGAGCGCGTGCTGCGCCCCGCGATGGTCGGCGTCGCCAAGGGTGGCCCGAAGCAGCCGGCGAACGGCACGGAAGCGGCCGCGGAAGCCGACAAGCCCGAGGCGAAGGCGGAAAAGGACGCCTGAGCGTCCTTTTCGCCCGGCCCGTTCCGCGCTCGCTCCTCATTCGGTTGCCGCTGCCTTCTCCCGGTGAACGGCCGGATAATCGCCTATGGCGGGACACCTCCCCCGCGTCATCCCGGCCGACCGAGCGAAGCGAGGGAGAGCCGGGACCCATTGAGCGGCGCGGCCGGGTTCAAGGCTTGCGATGCGATCCTGAAGCGCGCCAGCGCGGGGACCGGGCCGCCCTCGACGATGGTGCGGCCAATGGGTCCCGGCTCGGCGGCCGCTGCGCGGCCTTGGCCGGGATGACGGCGAGCGAGACGATCTCCCTCATGCGATTGCAATCCCCCCATGGACGGCATTGCAATCGCATCCGGCAGGGCGTCGCACCTGCGTCATCCCGGCCGACCGAGCGAAGCGAGAGAGAGCCGGGACCCATTGAGCGGCGCGGCCGGGTTCAAGGCTTGCGATGCGATCCTGAAGTGCGCCAGCGCGAGGACCGGGCCATGCTCGACGATTTTCCGGCCAATGGGTCCCGGCTCTGCGGGCGCTTCGCGCCCTTGGCCGGGATGACGCGGTGGTGGCGGCGGCGCCCTTCGCCTGCTCGCCGGCTTCCCTCTCCCTGCCCACGGCGGTTGCCCGGCCGTTCAGCGGGAGAGGACGCCAGCAGGGGGTGAGGGGTGGCGCCGAGCGCGGGGAAACGAATTGCCGTGCCGCGCCGATGCGTCGCTTGACGGCCCCTGCCCTCACCGTATAGTCCGGCGCATCCTGCCCGCGGGTGTGGTGGAATTGGTAGACGCAGCGGACTCAAAATCCGCCGCCGCAAGGCATGCCGGTTCGAGTCCGGCCACCCGCACCATCGTCTTCTCCTCACGCTGTCGCGGCCTGCGGCCGCTTCGCTCCGGAGGGGGCGCCGGACGACCGGCGACGGGCGGTCGCCCTTGCGAACCCTGCGGGTTCAGGGCTTCCGACTCCGCCATGGCGTACGAAGGTTCAGATCGTCGTCAGACGGCAGCCGCCGCCTGACGGCGCTTGAGCTCGACCTTGTCGACCTTGCCGACCGGCAGCAGCGGCAGCTCGTCGCTGACGGTGATGCGCTTCGGCCGCTTGTAGTTGGCGAGCCGCTCGCGGCACCAGGCGGCGAGCGCCTCGGAAAGCCCGTCATGGGCCACGCCCTGCCGCGGGATGACGTAGGCGTGCCCCACCTCCTGATAGAGCGGGTCGGGGACGCCGATCACGGCGGCGAGCGCGACGTCGGGGTGCTGCTCGAGGCAGACCTCGATCTCGCGCGGGTAGACGTTGTAGCCGCCGGACTTGAACATCTCCTTCTTGCGGCCGACGAGCCGGAGGTTGCCGCTCGCGTCGAGCACGCCGACGTCGCCGGTGCGCAGGTAGCCATCCTCGTCGAACGCCTCCCGCGTCGCCTCGGGGCGGCGGAAATAGGCGTGGAGCACGCTCGGATGGCGAAGCCGGACCTCGCCCTCCTCGCCTACCGCGCAGACATGGCCGTCCTCGGCGACGAGGCGCAGGGCGAGCCCGGGCGTCGGCCGGCCGACGGTCCGCGTCAGCTCCTCGTCGCCGGCGTCCGCATCCGACATGGTGATCGAGCCCGGCACCTCGGACATGCCGTAGGTGACGCCGAGGCGGCAGCCCTTCTCGCGCAGCTTGGCCAGCACGTTGCGCGGCAGCGCCGCGCCGCCCCAGCAGATCAGCCGCACGCGCGAGAAATCCGCGGTGGCGAAGGACGGCAGCTCGGTCATGATCTGCAGCATGGTCGGCACGCCGAGCATGCAGTGGACCTGGCCGCTGTCGATGGCCGCGAGGATGCCCTCGGGGTCGAAGCGCTCCATGAAGGTGATCGCCCCGCCGCCGGTGAGCGGCGCGCAGCACAGGTCGCCGACGCAGCCGATGTGGTTGACCGGCAGATTGCAGACGATGCACGCGCCCTCCAGCGCGAAATGCGCTGTCTGGGTGCTGTAGCCGTGGCAGAGGCCGAAATGGGTGAGGAGCGCGCCCTTCGGCTCGCCGGTGGAACCGGAAGTGTAGACGATCAGCACCGGGTCGTCGGGCATCACCTCAGCCCGGCGCGCGGCAAGCGCGGCGTCGCCGACGGCGTTGCCGGCGTCGAGGAAGGCGTCGAGCGGCTCGAAGCCGTCATGCTCACCGCCGAAGGCGACCAGCCGGCCGTCGAACTTCGCCAGCGTCGCGGCCTCGGCCAGCCGGCCGGCAAGGTCCTCGCCCTCGAAGGCGGCGAGCGCCAGGACGACGGAGGGTGCGGCGTCGGAAAGCACGCGCGCGATCTCGCCCGGCGTGTAGCGCGGGTTGAGCCCGACCCAGATGCCGCCGATGGAGGCGGTGGCGAGGAAGGCGACGAAGAATTCCGGCCGCGGCGTCGACAGCACCGAGACGCGGTCGCCCTTTTCGACGCCGGCGGCGAGGAGCGCGCGCGCATAGCGGTCCACCCGCTCGCTGAGCTCGGGGAAGGTCCAGCGCTCGCCCGCGAAGAAGACGGCGGCCGCCTCCGGCGTGCGTTCGGCCCAGTGGGCGGGATAGTCGGAGATGCGCGCAAGCAGCGGCACCGCGCCCGCGCCGGCCGAGGGCTCAGCCATTGGCCCCCTCCAGGAACAGCACCAGCCATTCCGCTGTCATGGCGGGCTTGTCCGCGCCTTCCTTCTCGACCGTGACCGAGAGCGTGCCGAGCCAGCCGTCGCCGCGCTTCTTCATGTCCGCGACCGTGCAGGTGGCGCGCACGCGGTCGCCGACCATGACGGGGGTGACGAAGCGCACCTTCTCGAAGCCGTAGTTCAGGCCCCACAGCCTCTCGCCTTCGAGCGGGAAGTAGCGGAAGTTCCAGTAGACCAGCATCGACAGGAGCAGCATGCCGTCGACCAGGTCGGAGCCGAAGGCGTTGTTGCGGCTGAACGAAAGGTCGACATGGGCCGGATCGAGATAGGTCGCCGTGGCGAAAAGCGACAGATGCGCGCGGTCGATGGCCATCCAGTCGGACACGTAGGCCGTCTGGCCCAGAAGGGCGGGCAGCTCGGAAAAGGTGATCTTCTTGTCGGCCTCAGTCATTCTTGCCTCGAACGGAATTGCGGGAAACGGGGTCAGTTGCCGATCATCATCGCCGGCAGCCAGGTGGAGATCGCCGGGAAGGCGACGATCAGCGCGAGCACGAACACCTCGGCGACGAGCAGCGGCAGGATGCCGCGATAGATCTCGCCGGCCGAGATCTTGGTGTCGGAGGCGGCCATCACCGCGAAGAGGTTGAGCCCCACGGGCGGCGTCACCGCCGCGATCTCGACCAGCTTGACGACGATGACGGCGAACCAGATGCCGTTGATGTCGAGCGCCTGGGCGATCGGGTAGAGGACCGGCAGCGTGACGACGACCATCGACAGCGGGTCCACGAACATGCCGAGCACGAGGTAGAGCGCGATCACCAGGAGGATGAAACCGTAGACGCCGAGGTCGAAGGCGACGAGGATCGCCGTGATCTCGCGGATGAAGCCGCTGATGACGAAGAAGCGGCCGAGCAGCAGCCCGCCGACCACGACGATGAACAGCGTCGCGGTCAGGATCATCGTCTCCTGCAGCGAATCGGCGAGGCCGCGCGCGGAGAGCGAGCGCCGGGCGAAGGCGAGCAGCACCGCGCCGGCCGCACCGACGGCGCCGGCCGCCGAGGGCGGCATGGTGCCGGTATAGATGCCGCCGAGCACCAGCGTCGCCAGCACGAGGATCGGCCACACCGCCTTGAGCGAGCGCATCTTCTCGCCGAGCGGATAGCGCGTCAGCGTCGTCGGCGCATAGGCCGGATAGAAGCGGACGACGATCAGGATGGCGACCAGATAGCCGCACATGGTCAAAAGGCCGGGAAACACGCCGGCCATGAAGAGCTGGCCGATCGACTGGCCGGTGAGGATGCCGTAGATGACGAAGGAGAGCGACGGCGGGATCAGGCCGGCGAGCGTGCCGGCCGCCGCGATGGAGGCGGCGCTGAAGCCCTTGTGGCAGCCGTGCTTCAGCATCTCGGGCAGCGCCACCTTGCCGAACACGGCGGAGTTGACCACCGTCGAGCCCGAGATCGACGAGAAGCCGGCCGAGGCGATCACCGTCGCGGCGTAGAGGCCGCTGCGGGTTCCGCCCATCCATTTCGAGGCGGTGCGGTAGAGGTCCTGGATGATGTCGGCGCGGGCCGCGACCACGCCCATCAGCACGAACATCGGCACCACGACGAAGGTGTATTGCGAGGCGAAGTCGTAGGGCAGCGTCTTGAGCGTCACCCACATGAAGCGCTCGCCGACGGTGAGCCACATGCCGCCGCAGGCGGCGAGGATCATCGCCGGGCCGATGGGGATGCCGGCGAGCGCCAGCACCAGCGTGACGGCGATGGCCGCGAGGCCGAGCTCGATCGGGCTCATGCCTGCTCCCTCCCCCGCCCGGCGAAGAGCCGGATGACCGACCGGACGAACTGGCCCGCCGCGATGAGCGCGGCTATGCTCGCGCCGAGGCAGACCAGCGTCTTCACCGGATAGACCGGGAAGTTGAGGACGCCGCCCGCAACCTCGCGGATGCGCCAGCTGTCGAGCATCAGCGGCCATGTCTGGCGCGCGATGAGGTAGAGCGCGACCAGCGTGCCGAGGAGCGCGAGGCAGTCCGAGAGCCGCCGCGCCGTCCCGCGCAGCCGCGTCGTCACGAGATCGACCACGATGTGGCTCTGCCGCGCCTGCACGTGGACGAGGCCGACGAACATGACGACGGCGAGCGCCGATTCCGCCATCTCGAAGGCGCCGACCACCGGCCGCCGCAAGAAGGCGGTGCCGACGATGTCGGCCGTGCCCACCACCATCATCAGGCCGAGCGCCGCCCAGCCGATCAGCGCGCTTGCGCGCAAGCCCCACGCAAGCGCAGTCTCCGCGGCGTGCATGCGCATGCCGTTCTCCTCCCCGGAATGCCGCAGCAAGACGGCCTTACTGCTGATAGGCCGCCAGGCGCTCGCGGACGAAGGCGGCGTGCTTCTTCGCGGCCTCGCCGTGCCCGGCCTTGTCGAGATGCTCGATCCACAGGTCGAGGAAGTCGGGCAGCGCCTCCTCCATCTTCTCCTGATCCTCGAAGGCGACGACCGCGACGCCGTTGGCCTTCAGCGTCTCCAGCCCGCTTTCCTCGGCGGCGTTGATCTCGGATGCGGCCTTCGCCTCGGCCTCGGCCACGACCTCGTCGAACAGGGCGCGGAACTCCGGCGTCCACGCTTCCCACACGTCCTTGTTGACGTAGGTGAGGAAGAGCGGCGTGGCGCCGAACTCGGCGTCGCTGGCGAATTTGGCCACCTCGAACAGGTTGTAGAGCGCGGCGGTCTGGTAGTTGAGATAGGCGCAGTCGACCGTGCCGCGCTGCAGGCCCTCATACATCTCGCCGAGCTCGATGTTCACCGGCACCGCGTTGAAGGTGGTGAAGACGATCGGATGGAAGGTGCCGTAGGTGCGGACCTTGAGGCCGTTGAAATCGGCGAGCGACTTCACCGGCTTCGTGCACAGGAGCCGGTACTGCGGCAGGCCGCGATAGAGGAAGGGGTGGAGGTTGGCGGCGTCGAACTCGGCCCTGACCTCCTCCAGCGCCTCGTAGGCGTCCTTCTGCACCTGCGCGGCGGCCTCGGCCGTCGGGAAGATGATGGGCAGCGAGTCGGCGAGGCCCGAGACCGGGAACTGGCTGAAGAAGTAGCCGACCGGGAAGTTGCCGATGTCGACCGCGCCGGCGCCGACCAGCTCGACCATCTCGGCCGGCCCGCCCAGCGTGCCGCCGTGGAACATCTCGAACCTGACCTTGCCGTCGGTGCGCTTCGCGATCTCGTCGGCGACGAACTGGTCGATCACCGAGGTCGTGAAGCCTTCCGGCAGGAAGTTCGCATAGCGAACCGACATCTGCGGATAGTCCTGCGCGAATGCGCCCGTGCTCAGCACGAGTGCCAGCGACGTCGTCGCGACGAAATTCCTCATGGCATCCTCCCTGGCTGGATTTCGGCGATCATTGTCCGGCCCGATCAAAAATGCAAGTATTTAGTTGCATTTTTGATCGGGTGGCATCCGCGCCCCATGCAGGCTATTGCTGCCGGGCGGAAAGCGACGACGGAGACGGACGCGGACATGGCGAGCGGCGGGCAGCAGGAGAGGAAGGACGGCCGCCCCGCGGGCAAGGCGCCTGCCCGCAAGAAGGACCCCCTTTCCGCGCCGAAGCGGCGGCGGCCCAAGCAGGAGCGCTCGCGCGCCACGGTCGACCAGATCCTCGCCGCCGCGGTCGCGATTCTCGAGCAGGGCGGCTTCGAGGCCGTGACCATGCAGGCGATCGCCGCCGCCGCCGGCATCAACATCGCGACGCTCTACAGCTACTTCCCCAACAAGCACCACGTCCTCGCCCACCTCGCCCGCCTGCGGCTCGACGAAAGGCTGGAGCTGCTGGAGCGCGAGCTCGGCGCGCTGAAGGAGCGCGACGACTGGATCGACGGCTACGGCGACGTGATGCGCAAGCTGTTCGTGCTGCGCGAGGGACAGGCGAGCTCGGTCGCGCTGCGCCAGGCCATGCACGCCTCGCCGTCGCTGTGGGAGATCGACCAGGAGGGCAACGCCCGCGCCGCGGGTTTCGTCGCCGACCTGCTGCACGCCAAGTTCCCGGCGATCCGCCGCGAGGACATCGACATCCGCGCCCGGCTGATCGCCGAATACGTCACCGCGACGCTCGACTTCATCCAGCGCAACGAGACCGGCATGCAGGAGAAGATCCTGGAGGAGATCGTGGCGCTGACGGCGAGCTATCTGAGATCCTTCGCGCCGGCGCCGGAACGTAGCCCTCCGGCATCGCCGGCCTGAGAGGAAGGCGGATTTTCCGCCGCTTCGGGCGGGCCGGAAAGCCGGCAAAAGCCGCTCTTTTCCCGAAACCCCTTCCATGCGACCGATTTTCGGCTAAAACGCTTGCCAATCTCGACGGGCGCGCCTTCGCGTCCGCGCCAATCTCGAACGCCGGTGGACGATGTCGGACGACAGTTTCTTTCGTGAAGTGGACCAAGAGCTTCGCCAGGACCAGGCGAAGGCGATCTGGGACCGCTATGGCACGGCGATCATCGCCGCGGCGGTCGCCGTCGTGCTGGCGACGGCCGCCTGGGTCGGCTGGGACTACTGGAGCCAGTCGCGCGCCGACAGGTCGGGCGACGCCTATCTCCACGCGCTGGAGCTTGCCCGCGACGGCAGGACCGAGGAGGCCCGCGCCGCGCTCGCCGAGCTCGAGGCCGGCGGCTACGGCGCCTATCCGGTGCTGGCGCGCATGCGCAACGCCACGCTTCTCGCCGAGGCGGGCGACAATGCCGGCGCGGTCGCCGGCTTCGACCGCGTCGCG
>JACZJD010000136.1 GCA_014860725.1 Aquamicrobium sp. | reverse complement strand
CCGCCTCGCTCACCGTCAGGATCGGAGAACAAGGCACGTCGTGCCGTTGCAGCGCGGCGACCACCTCGGCGACGCCGCGCGTGCCGCTCCACGCCTCGATCTGCGCCTTCAGAAGCGCATGGTTTTCGGTGCGCCGGCTGTTGTCGGAGAAGCGCGGGTCCTCTCCCAGCCCCGGCTGGCCGATCGCCTCGGCGAGCCGGTCGAACTGCTTCGGATTGAGCACGGCGATGGTGTAGTGGCCGTCCGCGGCGCGGAAGACGCCGAACGGCGCGCCGAGCGCATGACGGTTTCCGACACGGGTCGGCGGCGTGCTGCCGTAGAGATGCTGGGCGAGCGCCGCCGGCAGGAAGCTGGACAGGCAATCGTACATCGCCACGTCCACGAACTGTCCCTGCCCGCTCCGCTCGCGCGCCAGCAGCGCGGCAAGGACCGACCATGATGCGAACAGCCCGGCCGCGAGGTCGGCGACCGCCTCGCCCGTCATCATCGGCGGGCCGTCCGGCTCGCCCGACACGTCCATGAAGCCGGTCAGCGCCTGGATGACCAGATCGTAGGCCGGCAGGCTGCTCATCGGGCTGCCGCGACCGAAGCCCGAGATGGAGACGTGGACCAGCCGCGGGTTGGCGCGCGACAGCTCGTCATAGCCGAGCCCCAGCCGCTCCATGACGCCGGGGCGGAAGTTCTCGACCACGACGTCGCATCGTTCCGCCAGCCTGCGCACGATATCGCGCCCCTCTTGCGACCGCAGGTCGAGCGACAGGCTCTTCTTGCCGCGGTTGAGGAGCAGGAAGAGCCCGCCCGTGCCATCGCTGACGGGCGGGATGTGGCGGTAGTCGTCGCCCTCCGGCGCCTCGATCTTGATGACCTCGGCGCCGAGATCGGCAAGCAGCGCGGTGCAGAACGGCCCGGCCAGGACGCGGGTGAAATCGAGGATGCGGACGTCGTCGAGACAGGGTCGGTTCATGCGGCGCTCCAATGCTGGATCGGCCGCAGGATAGGGCATGGCAGCAGACAGGAAAGAATTGTCTCCCACTGCCAAATATAGGAAATTCCTCTGATGATCTCGTTCCGCCAGCTGCACTACTTCGTCGCCGCCGCGCAGGCCGGCTCCGCCACGCGGGCCGCCGCGCGCCTCAACGTGTCGCAGCCCTCCATCTCGGCGGCGATACGCGAGCTCGAAGCCGAGTTCGGGCAGCCGCTCTTCGAGCGGCGGCAGGCGCGCGGGCTAGAGCTGACCCGGTTCGGCTCGGGCAAGCTCGCGGAGGCGCGCGCGGTCCTGAGCCGGCTCGAGCATTTCGCCTCCGTCTCCGGCGCCGGGCCGGCGCCGCGGCTCGGCCTCGCCTATTTCGCCACGCTCGGCCCCTCCTCCCTGCCGGAGCTCTTGGCAAGGCTGATGCGCGACATCCCCGACCTGCAGGTGGATCTGCGCGAATGCGACCTCGAGGCGCTGTCGCGGGCGCTCGGAAAGGGGATCGTCGATCTGGCGATCACCTACGACGTCGGCCTGCCGAGCGGCGTCGCGCGCGAGGTGCTCGCCGAGCTCGCGCCCCATGCCGTGCTGGCGCCCGACCATCCGCTGGCCCGCCAGCCGAACGTCTCGCTCGCCGAGCTGGCAGAATATCCCTTCATCCTCGTCGACCTGCCGCTGAGCCGCGAGTTCCTGATGGTGCCGTTCTGGCAGCAGGGGCTGTCGCCCAACGTGGTGCTGCGCACCGTCTCGGTGGAGATGGTGCGCGGCATGGCCGCCAACGGGCTCGGCGTGTCGATGCTGTTCACCCGGCCGCGCCACGATCTCGCCCATGACGGCAAGCCCGTCGCCTGCCGGCCCATCCGCGACGAGACGCCCCGCCAGCGGCTGGTGGCGGCCTATGCCTCGACCGCCCCGCTGACGCCGACGGCACAGGCGGCGCTGGCCGTGGTCCGCGCCCATTTCGCGGACCGGCCCGCCTGAAGGCCCGCGGCTTCGAGTATGTTTTGCCGCGACGGGCCGGTATCATCGCCCGATCGTTGAGTCGCGGGAGGTTGGAAGAAATGGAAATCAGACTGGACGGCCGCTCGGCCCTGATAACCGGCGGCAGCACGGGCCTCGGCCTCGCCATGGCGAAGGAATTCGCCCTGAGCGGCGCGGACGTGGCGATCGTCGGGCGCCGGCCCGAGGTGCTGGAAGAGGCCCGGCAGGAGATTTCCGCCGTCGCCACCGACGCGCGCGTCCACACCGTCGCCGCCGACGTCGCCACGGCCGAGGGAACCGATCTCGCCTTCCGCTCGACGGTCGCCGCCTTCGGCAAGGTCGACATCCTCGTCAACAATGCCGGCAAGTCGCAGGTCGGGACCTTCGAGGATATCACCGACCAGATCTGGCAGGAGGATTTCGACCTGAAGCTGTTCGCCGCGGTGCGGCTGGCGCGGCTGGCGCTTCCGGCGATGAAGGAGCGCCGGTGGGGCAGGATCATCAACGTGCTGGCGACGGCGGCGAAGGTGCCGCGCGCCGGAACCGCGCCGACCGCCGTTTCCCGCGCCGCCGGCCTTGCCCTGACCAAGGTGCTCGCCGGCGAGGGCGCGCCCCACAACGTTCTGGTGAACGCGCTGCTGGTCGGGCTGATCGACAGTGACCAGTGGGTGCGCCGGCACGCCGCGGCCGGCGAGGACATCTCCTACGAGGAGTTTCTGGCGAGGATGGGCGCCGGCGTGCCGCTCGGACGCGTGGGAAGCGCGCAGGAATTCGCCAACATCGCCTGCTTCCTCGCCTCCGACGCCGCCGGCTACATCACCGGCACGGGGATCAACGTCGACGGCGGCGCCTCGCCGGTCGTCTGACCGGCGGACGGACGCCCGGAC
>JACZJD010000135.1 GCA_014860725.1 Aquamicrobium sp. | reverse complement strand
GTCCCGGTGTCTCGGCACGCCTCATCCTCGGCGGCGAGGTGGTGGACGGCGCCGAGGCCGAGAGGCTCGGCATCGTCCAGTGGGCGGTGGAGGCCGACGCGCTCGGGGCCTTCGTCGCGGACACCGCCGTCCGTGCCGGCGGCCTGTCGCGGCAGGCCCTCCTCGCCTCCAAGGACTGCATCGCCGCCTGGCACGACCCGCAGATCGACGGGTTCGCCCGCGAGATCGAAAAGCCGCGCGAGCTCATGCCCACGCAGGAGGCGCGCGGCCGCGTGCTGGGCTTCTTCCGCCGAAAGGCGGGCTGAGCGCGGCGCGGGACCAACCGAACCCAATCGCTGAAACGGAGACTGAAGCATGAATCTCACCGGCAAGACGGCCCTCGTCACGGGCGCGGCCTCGGGTATCGGGCTCGCCTGCGCCCGCGCCTTTCTCGAGGCCGGCGCCGCGGTCATCCTGACCGACGTCAACGAGGCCGCGGGGCAGGCAGCCGCGAAGGAGCTGGGCGCGTCGTCCGGGCGCGCGCGCTTCATGGCGCTCGACGTGACCAGCCGCGCCTCCGCCGCGGCGCTCGCCGCCCGCATCGAGGCCGAGGACGGCAAGCTCGACGTGCTCGTCAACGGCGCCGGCTGGGACATCATCGAGCCCTTCATCGACAACACGCCCGAATACTGGGACAGGATCGTCGCCATCAACTTCATGGGCCCGGTCCAGGTGACGCGCGCGCTGCTGCCGCTGCTGTTCGCCTCCAGCTCCGGCCGCATCGTCAACGTCGCCTCTGATGCCGGTCGCGTCGGCTCCTATGGCGAGACCGTCTATGCCGGCGCCAAGGGCGGCGTCATCGCGCTGACCAAGTCGCTGGCGCGCGAGCTGGTGCGCAACGGCGTGCGCGTCAACTGCGTCTGCCCGGGACCGACCGACACCCCGCTTTTCGCCTCGCAGGGCGAGAAGATGCGCGAGACCCTGACCCGCGCCATTCCCATGAAGCGGCTCGGCCAGCCATCCGAGGTGGCCGACGCCGTCGTCTTCTTCGCGTCCGACCGTTCGAGCTTCGTCACCGGCCAGGTGCTGAGCGTCAGCGGCGGCCTGACCATGGTCGACTGACGGCCGCATGATGGGCAAGCATGTCTCCCTCCGCGATGCGGTCGCCGCCACGGTGCGTCCGGGCGACGTGCTCTGCTTCGCCTTCACGCACAACCGCAGCCACGCCGCGGCCTTCGAGGTGGCGCGCCAGTTCCGCGACCGCCGCTGCCTGACGCTGGTGGCGACGGGCTTGCTCGAATATGCCTCCGTCCTCGTCGCCGCGGGCGCGGTCTCGCGGCTGGAGTCGGCCTTCGCCGGAGGCACCTACCCCGCCCCGTCGCCGTCGCGCGTGCTTCAGGACGCCTTCGCCGCCGACCCCGCGAGCGATCCCGACTGGACCAACCTGACGATGACGCTGAGGCTCATGGCCGGCGCGATGGGGTGGCCCTTCGTGCCCGTCAACAGCCTCCACGGCTCCGGCCTGTGGCGCGGGACGGACCGGGCGCTGGTCACCGACCCGTTCTCGGGCAGGAAGCAGGCGGTGATTTCCGCGCTCGTGCCGGACGTCGCCTTCCTGCATGCGCCGGTCGCCGACACCGCCGGCAACGCCATCGTCCACGGCCCGGACGCGGAGGAATGCTGGGCTGCCTATGCCGCGCGCAAGGTGGTGGTGACGGCCGAGCGGGTGGTCGACCCCGGGGAGCTGCGCGCCATCGGCCCGCGCAACGGCATTCCCGGCCATTTAGTCGACTGCGTCGTGGAAGCGCCGTTCGGCGCGCATCCGCAGGGACAGTTCGTCTGGGGCGAGGCGGAGTGTGTCGCCTCCTACGCCGAGGACTACGCCATGCGGCGCGAGCTGCGCCGGCTCGCCCGCGATCCGGCCGCCCTGCGCGCCTGGGTCGAGGAATGGGTGTTCTCGACCGATCACGAGAGCTATCTCGACCGCCTCGGCGCGGAGCGGCTGGAGGAACTGCGCCGGCAGGCCATGTCGCCGACGCCGGCCGCGCCGCGCGACGCCGATGCGCCTGCCTCGCCTGAGGAGCGCGCCGCTGCGCTCGCCATGCGCATGGCGGGCGAGCGCGTCGCGGACGGGCGGGCGCAAAGCCTCTTTGCCGGCATCGGCCTTGCGCATCTGGCCGCCTGGGCGG
>JACZJD010000134.1 GCA_014860725.1 Aquamicrobium sp. | reverse complement strand
ACCTTATAGTTGCCAACGACAACTATGCTGAGGCACGTCTCGCTGCTTAATGCGGCGCGATAGTCTCGAATCAAGCCCTGGGGGTTAGCACCTCCAGGCGGGGTCCGGAGGCACCTGGCAACAGAAGCCTCCACTTCCCTCCCCCGCTCTTCATCGCCTCGCGCATTCTTGCGTGCTTAGCCGCCGGTCGATTTCGCAGCGCGCGCCTGCTCTGCCGTCGCACCCGCCCTATATGCGGTTTACGCCGGCCCCGCGCTTGATTACAGCTATGTCGGAACGATTCAAGGAAGCCGGACCGCTATGGCCGAAGACCTTATCCGCTACGACATCCTGGCCCAGGAGGCCTTGCGCGGCGTCATGCGCAAGGTCCTGATGGAAGTCGCGCGCACGGGCCTGCCCGGCAACCACCATTTCTTCATAACCTTCCTGACCGGCGCGCCGGGTGTGCGCATCTCGACGCGGCTGCGCGAGCGCTATCCGGAGCAGATGACCATCGTGCTGCAGTTCCAGTACTGGGACCTGAAGGTCACCGATACCGGCTTCGAGGTCGGTCTGTCCTTCTCCGATATTCCCGAGCGGCTCGAGATCCCGTTCTCGGCCGTGCGCGGCTTCTACGATCCCTCCGTCAACTTCGAACTGGAGTTCGACGTGAAGGCCGAACCCGCCGCCGCACTGGTCGAGGAACCGGCGCCCGAGTCGACGAAGCTGCCGTCCTCGCCGAAGAAGGCCGAGCCACGGCGCAAGCCACCGGTCCGCCCCGCCGAGGAAGCCGCGGCCGAACCGGCCGCCAAGAGCGGCGCCGAGGTCGTCTCGCTCGACGCCTTCCGCAAGAAATAGCCGTGGGAGAGGTCGTCAACCTGCGTCTGCTGCGCAAGCGCAAGGCGCGGGCCGACAAGGAGCAGGCCGCCGAACGCAACCGTGCCGCCTACGGCCGCACCAGGGCCGAACGCGAACGTGACGAGGCTGAAGCCGAACGCACCCGCGCGTTCCTCGACGGCCATCGCCGCGACGTCAGGGACGACGGCGCACCGGAATGACCGGCGCAACGGATAGTCGGGTGCGCAAGCGGTCGATATCGATCCGCGGCCATCGGACCAGTTTCTCCCTCGAGCAGCCGTTCCTCGACGAACTGGCCGCCATCGCCGCCCGCCGCGGCATGACGGTCGCGGCACTGTCGCCGACGTCGACGCGACACGGCCGCGCGAGTCGAACCTGTCCTCGGCACTGCGCGTGCATGTGCTCGAATGGCTGAAGGCCGGCCGCGGTTGAGCCGTCGCGGAAGTCTTCGATATACGACGCGGTCGCGTCTCAGTTGCCGGCTAGTGATTTCAGAAAGTTCTCGATGCTGAGCGGCTCGAAGCGGCCGGCGCTCGATTCCGGCACGGCCGTGCCGCGGTCGGCCGGCAAGGGCGCGCGCTCGATCTTTTCAGCCGGAACCGCGGTCTCCGCTGTCGCCTTCGCCCGCTCCTCCTCGGCCTTGCGCAGCGCCGCGGCGGCGCGTTTTTCCGTAGCGGGATCCTGCGCCGCAGGCGCCTCCTCGAGGCGCACCTCCCCGGCGGGCTTGGCGGGCGCCTCCTCGGCCGACTTGCTGCGCGCCTCCTCTTCCGCCCTGGCGGCAGCTTCGGCCTCGGCACGCGCCCGCGCTTCCTCCTCGGCCTTCAAGCGGGCTTCCTCTTCCGCGCGCAGGCGCTCTTCTTCGAGGCGCTGGCGTTCGACCTGCAGCGCCGCGTAGTAGCGCGCTTCGCGCCGCAGCCGCTGCTTCTCCAGGAGCGCCGCCTGCATCGCTTCGACGCGCGCCTGCTCGATCTCCAGCGCCCGCTGGGTGAGGAACTGCGCCAGGGGCTCGGTGTCGAACCGCACCGTCATCATTCCAGGAACGCCCTCAGCGGAGAAGCGTACCGAAGGTCCGGACCCGACAAGCGCCTCCTCGCCAGGCGCATAGGCGATCTCCCCGTCGGCCGCGACGGTCGCCGCGTTCAGGTCGGCGCGCAGCGACGCGGTCACCGTTGCCTCGGGCGTCGCGAGCCTGAGCGGCGGCGCACGCAAGATGCCGCCGGCGATCGTGAAGGCGAGATCCGCGTCGCCGGCGTCGAAATTGCCCGTAGCGACGAGGTCGGGCGCGAAGGCCGCCGTGCGCGGCGCGTCGATGTCGCGGCCGATCTCATCGGCCGTGGCAATGATCCTGGCAAATGCGCCGGCGTCGAGGCCGGAAACGGTCAGGCCGTGAGCCTTGGCCGTGCCCGAGCCCGACAGCGCCGCGATAAGGCCCTCCACCGTCTTGCCGCTGGCCGACAGGGTCGCCGTCACGTCGGCGCGTCCGCCGATGCCGCCACCGTCCAGCAGGCTCCCGACGTCGGCGCCCACGAGTTTCGCGTGACCCGAGACCATTCCGGTACCGCCATTGTTCTTGATCTCGACCAGGCCCGTCAGCGCGCCGTCGTGAATCGCCGCCTTCAAGTCGGCGATACGCAGTCCGTCCGCGCCGAGCGCACCGCTGAACGACACGTCCTCCGCGGTACCGAGAATGCCGGCCGAAACGGTGCCGGCGGCAACGTCGAGGTCGGCGGAGAGCGGCAATGCCGGCGAGCCGGCGAAGGGCGCCCGCGGCCATATCCCGCCGTCGTCGGCGAGCGCTGCCTCGCCGAGCACCATCGCCACCACCGGGACCAGGTCGAGCGAATCGAGCGTGATGGCGCCGGTCAGGTGAGGATGCCCCGCCTCCAAGGCAGCATTGATGTCACCGGCGACCGCACCTTCGCCCACGGAACCCTCTAGGCGTGAGAAGGTGAGCAGGCCCTTGCCGAACGTCGCGTCGGCGGCAAGATCCACCGGGGTGCCGAAGCCGAAACCCGGCATGCCAAGACCCGTCGTCATCAGCCAGGGCTCGATATCCGATGACTGCAGGGCGATGGATCCCTCGCCGTCGGCCCCATTCTCGGTCAGGCGGAAGGAACCTGAGTAGGATGCCGACAGGCCTTCGGAGGTGAAGTCCAGCGTCGTCTCAAGGCCCTTCGACAGAGTGCCGCGCGCGATCAACGCCGTTTCGGCTCCGCCGATCATGCCGATCGGCAGCGTCGGGAGCCCGTAGATCGCAAGGAGCGCCTCCGCGTTTTCGTTCTTTGCCGAGACCGTGAGCGATAGCGGAC
>JACZJD010000133.1 GCA_014860725.1 Aquamicrobium sp. | reverse complement strand
GGCGTGTAGTAGTTCTTGGCGACCTGCTGGAGGCCGAGCGCCGAATCCGACCACGGGCCGATGAACTCGCCCGCGTCGAGCGCGCCCGACTGGAGCGCCTGGAACATGGCCGGGCCGGACATCGCCTCGACCGCCATGCCGGGCTTGGTGCAGACCTCGGAGTTGAGGCCGGTCGTGCGATCCTGCTCGCCGGGCGCAGGCAGGGCGCGCCGCGCCAACTGGTTCTGGCCGGAGCGATCGCGCTGGTGGCGCTGGCCGTTGCCGCCGGCATCGCGCCGGTGCGCATCCAGCGCAGCGACGCCGGCGCGATGGCCTACACGCTTGCCGGCATCTACACCTTCCTCGCGCTGGTCGGCCTCGCGGCGATCTTCGTCTCGCTCAAGGCGCTGCTGAAGCGCGGGCTCGCGATCCCGGCGCTCATCCACACCATGACGCTGACCTCGATGATCTTCGCCACCATCCTGATGGCGTCGTTCTTCTCGCTGGTGTTCGTCGGCCTCGGCGGCGAGCATCGCGTGGCCGAGATCATCGACGCGCTGCCCGGCGGGCCGATGGGGGCGCTGTTCTTCGCCATGGCGCTGATCTTCATCCTCGGCTTCTTCCTCGACTTCGTGGAAATCTCGGTCATCCTGCTGCCGCTGATCGTGCCGCCGCTGATCATGCTGGGCCACGATCCGATCTGGCTCGCGGTTCTGATCGCGGTCAACCTGCAGACCTCGTTCCTGACCCCGCCCTTCGGCTTCTCGCTGTTCTACCTGCGCAGCGCCGCTCCGCCGGAGGTGACGACAGGCATGATCTATCGCGGCGTCGCGCCGTTCATCGGGCTGCAGATCGTGGCGATGGTGCTGATCTGGATGTTCCCCACCATCGCGACATGGCTGCCGCGGGCGATCTTCTAGACGGACAAGTATCCCGGACGAACGAAGAAAGGCCGGATCGCGCATCGCGCGATCCGGCCTTTTCATTTGGGGATCGGGAGTTTGCTACCGGGAAGCCGACAGGGGAATCTCGAAGGCGAAGCCCGGCGCAGCCGGCTCGATCTCGACGGTGTCACCGGCATCGAGCAGGATCGTGTCGAAGCGCGACAGCTCCTCTCTGGCGGACAGGCCGGTGACGGCGCACACCACGCAGACGACCACGAGCGTCGTGCCCTCGGGGTCAATGCGCCGGCCACCGTCGAGCGCCACGCAACGCATGACGTGATCGACGCGGCCGCGCCGCGTCATGATGTTCAGGTCGATTGTCGGCCCGCCGAGATTGCGGCTCGATATGGCCCACTCTCCCGGAAAGGCGAACGGACCGCCGCCGGGAGAAAGCGTGACCGTGCCGCCGCCCGGAAGGTCGAGCGCCAGCCCCTCGCCTTCGAGCAGCGCGATGGTGCGGTCGATGCCCGGAAACAGCGAGAACGGGCCGTCGCCATCGACATGCGCGATGCTCAGCCGCCAGTCGAAGCCGTCGACGACGACGCCTTCGGGAAGGGCCGCCACCTCCTCGGTGAGGCCCTGCCCGTTCTTCCACGGCATGCGCCGATAGGTGTCGCGCCGGATGATCCGCATCGTTCAGTTGCCGAGGATGCCCGGCAGCCGCAGCCCCTTCTCGCGGGCGCAGTCGAGGGCGATGTCGTAGCCGGCATCCGCATGGCGCATGACGCCGGTGGCGGGGTCGTTCCACAGCACGCGCTCGATGCGCCGCGCCGCATCCTCGGAGCCGTCGCAGCAGATGACGACGCCCGAATGCTGCGAGAAGCCCATGCCGACGCCGCCGCCATGATGCAGCGACACCCAGGTCGCGCCCGAGGCGGTGTTGAGGAGCGCGTTGAGCAGCGGCCAGTCGGAGACGGCGTCGGAGCCGTCCTTCATGGCTTCCGTCTCGCGGTTCGGCGAGGCGACCGAGCCGGAATCGAGATGGTCGCGGCCGATGACAACCGGGGCCTTCAACTCGCCTTTCGCCACCATCTCGTTGAAGGCGAGGCCGAGGCGGTGGCGGTCGCCGAGGCCGACCCAGCAGATGCGCGCCGGCAGGCCCTGGAAGGCGATGCGCTCGGCCGCCATGTCGAGCCAGTTGTGCAGGTGGGGGTTGTCGGGCAGGAGCTCCTTGACCTTCGCGTCGGTCCTGCGGATGTCTTCCGGGTCGCCGGAAAGGGCGGCCCAGCGGAACGGCCCGATGCCGCGGCAGAACAGCGGCCGGATATAGGCCGGCACGAAGCCGGGGAAGGCGAAGGCGTCTTCCAGCCCCTCCTCCTTCGCCATCTGGCGGATGTTGTTGCCGTAGTCGAAGGTCGGCACGCCCCGGTTCCAGAACTCGACCATCGCGGCGACGTGCACCTTCATCGAGGCGCGCGCGGCCTTCTCGACCGCCTTGGGATCGCTCTCCTGCTTCTCGCGCCATTCGGCGACGCTCCAGCCGAGCGGGAGATAGCCGTTGACCGGGTCGTGGGCCGAGGTCTGGTCCGTCACCATGTCGGGCCTGACACCGCGGCGCGCGAGTTCCGGGAACACGTCGGCGGCGTTGCCGATCAGGCCGACCGACTTCGCCTCGCCGGCCTTCGTCCATTTCTCGATCAGCGCCAGCGCCTCGTCGAGCGTGTGCGCCTTGGCGTCGAGATAGCGGGTGCGCAGGCGGAAATCGACGCGGGTCTCGTCGCATTCGACGGCAAGGCAGCAGGCTCCGGCCATGACGGCCGCGAGCGGCTGCGCGCCGCCCATGCCGCCCAGCCCTCCGGTCAGGATCCACTTGCCTTTCAGGTCGCCGCCATAGTGCTGGCGGCCGGCCTCGACGAAGGTCTCGTAGGTGCCCTGCACGATTCCTTGAGAGCCGATATAGATCCACGAGCCCGCCGTCATCTGGCCGTACATGGCCAGCCCCTTGCGGTCCAGCTCGTTGAAATGGTCCCACGTCGCCCAGTGCGGCACGAGGTTGGAGTTGGCGATCAGCACGCGCGGCGCGTCCTTGTGGGTGCGGAAGACGCCTACCGGCTTGCCCGACTGGACGAGCAGCGTCTCGTCCTCGGCGAGCGTCTTGAGCGTGGCGACGATGCGGTCGAAATCGTCCCAGGTGCGGGCCGCCCGGCCGATGCCGCCATAGACGACGAGCTCGTGCGGCCGCTCGGCGACGTCCGGATCGAGATTGTTCATCAGCATCCGCAGCGGCGCTTCCGTCATCCAGCTCTTCGCATTGAGCTCCGAGCCGTGCGGCGCGCGGACTTCGCGGACGTTGTGGCGGGGGTTGTTCATGTCGCTCTGCCTCCTCAGCGTTTCATGCCAAGCGCGATCGTCTCGATGCGCTGGAGTATGTCTTTCAGGTACACGCGCAGCCTGTCGGCCTTCGCGGGATCGTAGGCGAAGGGCGGCGCCTCGGCGGCGAGGTGGCTCGCCTGCGCCAGCTCCATCTGGATCGCGTGCACGCCGGCTTCCGGCCGGCCGTAATGGCGGGTGGTCCAGCCGCCCTTGAAGCGGCCGTTGAGGACATGGGTGTAGCCGTCGGCCTTCGCCGCGGCCTCGACCGCCGCCGTCTCGATCGCCGGGTCGCAGGTGCGGCCGCCATCGGTGCCGATGTTGAAGTCCGGCAGCCGTCCCTCGAACAGGAACGGGATCAGCGAGCGGATCGAGTGGCAGTCGTAGAGCACGGCGACGCCATGCTCTCCCCTCACCCGCTCGACCTCGGCTTCAAGTGCGGCGTGATAGGGGCGGTGGAAGGCTTCGAGCCGGGCGGCGATGTCGGTCTCGGACGGTTCCTCGCCCTCGTTCCAGATCGGCCTGCCGTCGAAATCGGTATCGGGCACCAGCCCGGTCGTGTTCTGGCCCGGATAGAGGCTCGCGCCCGACGGGTCGCGGTTGGCGTCGATGACGTAGCGGTGAAAGGTCGCCCGCACCGTCGTCGCATCCGGCAGCAGGCCGGCATAGAGGTCGTGGATATGCCAGTCCGTGTCGGCGAGCAGGCGGCCGTTGTCGTTGAGCCGCGCCCATATCCCGGCCGGCACCCCGGTCCCGGTATGCGGGAAGGCGAGGATGACCGGCGAGGCGCCGCGCGAGACCTCGAACACGTCCGTCATGGTCATCCCTCCAGGGCGGGCAGCAGGCCGGCGGAAACGCTCGCCGCCAGCGTGCCATCGGCGACGAGCGCCGCGGCGGCGGCAAGGTCGGGCGCCATGTAGCGGTCCTCCTCCAGCGCCGGCGCGGCGGCGCGGATGATGGCAATCGCCTTTTGCAGTTCGGCGCTCGTCCTGAGCGGCGCGCGCAGCTCGACGCCCTGCGCGCCGGCCAGCGCCTCGATGCCGACGATGGCGGCGAGGTTGTCCGTCATCTGGAGGAGCCGGCGCGCGCCGTGGCAGGCCATGGAGACGTGGTCCTCCTGATTGGCCGAGGTCGGCGTCGAATCCACCGAGGCCGGATGCGCCATCTGCTTGTTCTCGCTCATCAGCGCGGCCGACGTGACCTCGGCGATCATCAGGCCGGAATTCAGCCCCGGCTTCTTCGCGAGAAAGGCCGGCAGGCCGTAGGACAGGGCCGGATCGACCAGAAGTGCGATGCGGCGCTGGGCGATGGCGCCGATCTCGCACACCGCAATCGCGATCTGGTCGGCGGCGAAGGCCACGGGCTCGGCGTGGAAATTGCCGCCGGAGACGATGCTGCCGTCATCGAGGACGAGCGGATTGTCCGTCACCGCATTGGCCTCGATCTCCAGCGTGCGGCCGGCCATGCGCAGGAGGTCGAGGCAGGCGCCGTCGACCTGCGGCTGGCAGCGGATGCAGTAGGGGTCCTGCACGCGCTCGTCGCCGTCGAGATGGCTTTCGCGGATTTCCGAGCCGGCGAGCAGGCCGCGCAGCGCCGCCGCCGTGTCGATCTGGCCCTTGTGGCCGCGCAGGCTGTGGATGCCTTCGACGAAGGGCGCGGACGAGCCCATCGCCGCGTCGGTGGAGAGCGCGCCGGTGATGAGCGCGGCCTGCGCGGCGCGGTGGGCGCGGAACAGGCCGGCGAGCGCCAGCGCGGTCGAGACCTGCGTGCCGTTGATGAGGGCAAGCCCCTCCTTGGCGGCGAGCACGACGGGCTGCAACCCGGCGCGGGCCAGCGCCTCGCGGCCCGGCAGGCGCTCTGCCCCGAAGAACGCCTCGCCCTCGCCCATCATCACCGCCGCCATGTGGGCGAGCGGCGCGAGGTCGCCCGACGCGCCGACCGAGCCCTTTTCGGGAATGGCGGGCGTGACGCGCTTTTCCAGCATGGCCTCGATGAGGCGCACCAGCTCGAGCCGGACGCCGGAGGCCCCGCGCCCGAGCGAGATCAGCTTCAGCGCCATGACGAGGCGCACGACGTTTTCCGGCAGGGCCGAGCCGACGCCGCAGCAATGCGATAGGATCAGGTTGCGCTGGAGGGTGGCGGTGTCGGCGGCGTCGATCTTGATCGACGCCAGCTTTCCGAAGCCGGTGTTGATGCCGTAGACCGGCTCGTTGCCGGCCGCGACGGCGGCGACGCGGGCAGCGCCCTTGTCGATGGCCGCGTCGAAGGCGCGGTCGAGCGCCACGGTCTCGCCCTGCCAGTAGATGGCGGCGAGATCGGCGAGCGGGACCTCGCCCGGACGAAGGGTGACGGTCACGCGATGCCTCCCTGCGAGCGGATGACAGTGGAATCCACGCCGCCGCGGATGCGCGCGCGGAGCGGGTTGAAACCCATGCGGTAGACGAGCTCGGCCGGTTCGGCGATGTCCCAGACGGCGAGGTCGGCGGCCTTGCCGGCTTCGAGCGTGCCGACGTCGCCGAGGCGGCCGAGCGCGCGGGCGGCCTCGCGCGTCACGCCGGCGATGCATTCCTCGACCGTCAGGCCGAACAGCGTCGCGCCCATGTTCATGGCGAGCAGCAGCGAGGTCAGCGGCGAGGTGCCGGGGTTGCTGTCGGTGGCGAGCGCGATCCCGACGCCGTGGCGGCGGAAGAGATCGACCGGCGGCTTCCTCGTCTCGCGGATGAAGTAGAAGGCGCCCGGAAGCAGCACCGCGACCGTGCCGGCTGCGGCCATCGCGGCGGCGCCCGCCTCGTCGGTGTATTCGAGGTGGTCGGCCGACAGGGCGCCATATTCGGCGGCGAGCGCGGCCCCGTGCAGGTTCGAAAGCTGGTCGGCATGGAGCTTGACCGGCAGGCCCAACTCCCGTGCGGCGTCGAAGACCAGCCGCATCTCGTCCGGCGAGAAGGCGATGCCCTCGCAGAAGCCGTCGACGGCATCGACAAGCCCCTCGGCATGGGCAGCGTTGAGGCCCGGCAGTACGACCTCGCGCAGGAAGGCGTCGTTGCGGCCCTTATATTCGGCCGGCGTGGCATGCGCGCCGAGATAGGTCGTCGTGACGGCGACGTCGCGGACCTCCGCCAGCCGGCGCGCGGCGCGCAGCATCTTCAGCTCGTCGGCGACGGTCAGCCCGTAGCCGGACTTGATCTCGACGGTCGTCACGCCTTCGGCGATGAGCGCATCGAGGCGCGGCAGGGTCTCGGCGACGAGGTCGCCTTCGCTCGCCGCGCGCAGGCCGGTGACGGACGAGACGATGCCGCCGCCGGCGCGCGCGATCTCCTCGTAGGAGGCGCCGGCAAGCCGCATCTCGAACTCGCGGGCGCGGTTGCCGGCATGGACGAGATGGGTGTGGCAGTCGATCAGGCCGGGCGTGATCCAGCGGCCTCCGCAGTCGACGACCGCCGCGCCCGACGCCTCGGATTGGGGCATGTCGGCGGCAGCGCCGGCAAAGGCGATGCGGCCGTCGCGCACCAGGATCGCGCCGTTCTCGATGACGCCCAGGCCCGGCTGGCCCGGGGCCAGCGTCGCCAGCCGTGCATGGGTGAAGATGCGGTCGTCGCGCGCCATTTTTCCTTGCGTCCTCGCCTCGCGGCAGGCTGTTGCGCGCCTGCTCTTTTGCGATTATGTATATACTTATTAATCGCCAATGCAAGCCGGAATTCGGGCGAAGCCGGGAGGGAAGCCGCGATGACAGCCATCCACGCCGAGACCGCGCTGCTCCCGGACGGCCTTCACCGCAACGTCCGCATCGCCTTCTCCGGCGGCGTCATAGACGGGGTCGAGACGGACGTGGCGGCGCAGGAGGAGGACGAGCGGCACGGCTTCGTGCTGCCGGCCGTGCCCAACCTGCACAGCCATGCCTTCCAGCGCGCGATGGCGGGGCTGGCCGAGACGCGCGGGCCCGGTGAGGACAGTTTCTGGAGCTGGCGCACGACCATGTACCGCTTCGCGCTGTCGATGACGCCGGAGCATGTCGAGGCGGTCGCGGCGCAGCTCTACATGGAGATGCTGGAGGCGGGCTTCGGCCGCGTCGGCGAGTTCCACTACCTGCATCACGATGCCGACGGCAGCCCCTATGCCGACCCGGCCGAGATGGCCGTGCGCATCGCGGCCGCGAGCGCGGAAACCGGCATCGGCCTGACGCTGCTGCCCGTGTTCTACGCCCATTCCGGCTTCGGCGCGGCCGCGCCGAAGCCGGAA
>JACZJD010000132.1 GCA_014860725.1 Aquamicrobium sp. | reverse complement strand
TAGGTGTTGCCGAGGATGATGTCGGAGCCGAGCGCGCGCACCTGGTCCATATACATGGCCTTGACCGTGCCGCCGGTGCCGACCGGCATGAAGGCCGGGGTGCGGATGGTGCCGCGCGGCATGGAAATTTCGCCGCGTCGCGCCTTGCCGTCGGTGGCGAGGATGCGGAAGGAAAATTCGCTGCTCATGCCCCGCTCCGGAACAGAAGGCTGGCGTCGCCGTAGGAATAGAACCGGTAGCCCGTGCGAATCGCATGGGCATAGGCCGCGCGCATCGTCTCCAGCCCGGCGAAGGCCGACACCAGCATGAACAGCGTCGAGCGCGGCAGGTGGAAATTGGTCATCAGCACATCGGCGGTGCGGAAGCGGTAGCCGGGGGTGATGAAGATGTCGGTCGCGCCGGACCATTCCCGCAGCATGCCGTCGCCGGCGGCCGCGCTTTCGAGGAGCCGCAGCGAGGTGGTGCCGACGGCGACGATGCGCCCTCCCCGCGCCCGCACGGCGTTGAGCGCGGCCGCGGTATCGGCCGGGACGTGGCCGATCTCGGCATGCATGCGGTGGTCGTCGGTGTCGTCGGCCTTGACCGGCAGGAAGGTGCCGGCGCCGACATGCAGCGTCACGAAATGCCGCGCGATGCCGGCGGCGTCGAGGGCGGCGAACAGCTCCGGCGTGAAATGCAGCCCGGCCGTGGGCGCCGCCACCGCGCCCTCCTCGCGGGCGTAGATGGTCTGGTAGTCGGCGCGGTCGCGCGCGTCCTCCTCGCGCTTCGAGGCGATGTAGGGCGGCAGCGGCACGTGGCCGACCGCGTGCAGCGCCTCGTCGAGCGCCGGGCCGGAAAGGTCGAAGGCGAGCGTCACCTCGCCCGCCTCGCCCTTCTCGACGACGGTCGCGTCCAGCGCGCCGAGAAGGCAGGCGTTCCCGCCGGCATGGCCGAACTGGACGCGGTCGCCGGGGGCGAGGCGCTTGGCCGGCCGGACGAAGGCCTTCCAGCGGTCGGGCGCGACGCGCATGTGCAGCGTCGCATCGACCTGCGCCACGGCGTCGCCGCGCCGGCGCAGCCCGGAAAGCTGGGCCGGGATCACCTTGGTGTCGTTGAAGACCAGGGCGTCGCCAGGCGACAGAAGCGACGGCAGGTCACGGACGATGCGGTCCTGAAGCGCCTCGCCGGGCCTGACGACGAGCAGCCGCGCCGCGTCGCGCGGCTCGGCCGGGCGCAGCGCGATCCGATCCTCGGGAAGGTCAAAGTCGAACAGATCGACGCGCATCAGGAGCGCCGTATCGGGAGCGCGCCGACCGGAAGCATGACGGCGCCGGCCGCCGCGGCAGGGGCGAAGGCCGCACTCGACGCGCGGCCGGCCGGAATGCCCGGCAGCGGCCGGAACGGCCCCGCTATCGACGCCCCCTTCAAGCGGTCACACGTCGGCGGCGACGCGCATGGTGACGATCGAATCGGGATCGCGCACCGGCTCGCCGCGCTTGATCTTGTCGACGTTCTCCATGCCCTCGATCACCTGCCCCCACACCGAATACTGGCGGTTGAGCCACGGCGCGTCCTCGAAGCAGATGAAGAACTGCGAGTTGGCGGAGTTGGGGTTCTGCGACCGCGCCATCGAGCAGGTGCCGCGCACGTGGCTGATGTTGGAGAACTCGGCCTTGAGGTCCGGCTTGTCGGAACCGCCCATGCCGGTGCCCGTCGGGTCGCCGGTCTGGGCCATGAAGCCGTCGATGACGCGGTGGAAGACGATGCCGTCATAGAAGTTCTCGCGCGCAAGCTCCTTGATGCGCGCGACATGGCCGGGCGCGAGGTCCGGCAGAAGCTCGATCACCACCTTGCCCTTGGTGGTCTCCATGATGATGGTGTTTTCCGGGTCCTTGATCTCGGCCATGACGGTTCCTTGCCTCGAATGTTGGTGTTCGGTCAGTCGGCGGCGATGCGCGCCGAAACGATGCGGTCCGGGTCGGCGACGACGCCGTTCTGCCGCTGGTCGCCGCGCTTGATGGCGTCGACGACCTCCATGCCGCTCTCCACCGTGCCGACGACGGTGTACTGGCCGTTGAGATGCGGCGCGGGCGCAAACATGATGAAGAACTGCGAATTGGCCGAATTCGGACTTTGCGAGCGGGCCATGCCCACCGCGCCGCGGCCGAAATTCTCGGTGGAGAACTCCGCCGGAAGGTCGCCGAGCGAGGAGCCGCCGGTGCCGACGCGCCGCGCGTCGAAGCCGTCCTCGAGATCGCCGAACTGCACGTCGCCGGTCTGGGCCATGAAGCCGTCGATGACGCGGTGGAAGGCGACGTTGTCGTATTCGCCGCCGCGCACCAGCGCCTTGATCTGCTCGACATGCTTCGGCGCCACGTCGGGCCGGAGCGCGATGACGACGTCGCCGTCCTTGAGCGTCAGGATGAGGGTGTTCTCCGGCTCGGCGGCAAGGGCCGCGGAGCCGGCCAGCACGCCGGCGGCAACGATGAAGGACGAGGCAAGCCTCAGGAGGCGCATCCGATTTCTCCCGGTTTTCAGGCCTTGAACTTCGCTTCCAGCGCAACGGCGACGTTGGCCGGAACGAACGGGCGGACATTGCCGCCCATCGCGGCAATCTGGCGGACGAGTGTGGCGGTAATCGTGCGCACGGAAGGGCTTGCCGGCAGGAACACGGTCTGGAGCTGGGGCGCCATGGTCTCGTTCATGCCGGCCATCTGCATCTCGTAGTCGAGGTCGGTGCCGTCGCGCAGGCCGCGGATCAGGATCGACGCGCCGTGCTGCGGCGCGATGTCGACCAGGAGCCCGCGGAACGAGACGATGCTGAGCCTTTCCGCATCCGCGCCCATCTCGTCGCGGGCGGCGGTCTCGATCAGCTCCACGCGCTCCTCGAACGTGAACAGCGGCTGCTTGGACGCCTGCACGCCGATGCCGATGACGATCTCGTCGGCAATGGCGAGCGAGCCCTTCAGCACGTCGAGATGGCCGTTGGTGAGCGGATCGAACGAACCCGCATAGAAGGCGATGCGCTTGGTCATGGCTGGGCTTCTATAGCATGCGCCCGGACGTGGGAACCGGGTTTTTCGGCGGCGACGCCGCCGTGCGGGGCGATCCAGGCATAGGCCGTCACGCGGGGGCGTCGCCAAGCCGGCAAGCGCGAAAAAACCGAGCCTTTTCAGCAGTCGTTGCCGCCGTATGGTGAACGCCAGATGAACGGCGTCATCAGCATCGGTTAATAGCTGTCGTGTAAAACAGCAACCAAGATGAAACGAAACGGCGCTTCGCCCGTTTCAGGATACGAAGGAGGCTCGACGATGATGATCTTCATGCTCGCCGCAGTCATGACGCTGGCCATGCTGATCGCCACCGCCTTCGCCCTGCACGGCGAGGCGCAGGCCGCCCGGCTCGATGCTAGGCGCCAGACAGCCGGCGGCAATCGCTTCGGCTAACCTTCTACCTCCGGCGGCGCGGACGGCGCACCCTGCACGTCGTCCGCGCCGGCTTCTTCTTCCTCGCCCTGCGGCTCGGAAATCCGCTCGACGGAGACGACCTTCTCGCCTTCTGCCGTGTTGAAGATGGTCACGCCCTTGGTGGCGCGGCTGGCGATGCGGATGCCGCTGACCGGCACGCGGATCACCTGGCCGCCATCCGACACCAGCATGATCTGGTCGCCGTCGCCGACGGGGAAGCCCGCGACGAGCCGGCCGATCTCCGCCACCCTGGACACGTCGGTGGCGCGGATGCCCTTGCCGCCGCGATTGGTCAGCCGGAAATCGTAGGACGACGAGCGCTTGCCGTAGCCGTATTCGGTGACGGTGAGCACGAACTGCTCGCGCGCCCTGAGTTCCTCGTAGCGCTCGGCGGGCAGCGTCGTCTCCTCGCCGATGTCCTCGTTGGTCAGCGCGATCTCTTCTTCCTCGCCGTCGCCGCCGGCGGCGCGGCGCTCGGCGGTCGCCTGCTTGAGATAGGCGGCGCGCTCGGCCGGGCTCGCCTCGACGTGATGCAGGATCGCCATCGCGATCGCGCGCTCGTGCTGGCCCAGCGCGATGCCGCGCACGCCCTGCGAATCCCTGCCCTTGAACACGCGCACGTCGGTGACGTTGAAGCGGATGCACTGGCCTGAATCGGCGATCAACAGCACGTCGTCGTTCTCGGTGCAGGTCTCGACGGCAAGGATGGCGTCGCCCTCCTCGTCGAACTTCATGGCGATCTTGCCGTTGCGGTTGACCTGCACGAAGTCGGAGAGCTTGTTGCGGCGCACGGTGCCGCGCGTGGTGGCGAACATCACGTCGAGCTCGCCCCAGCTGTCCTCGTCCTCCGGCAGCGGCAGGATGGCGGTGATGCGGTCGCCCTCCTCCAGCGGCAACATGTTGCGCAGGAACTTTCCGCGCGATTGCGGCGTGCCGACGGGCAACCGCCACACCTTCTCCTTGTAGACGATGCCGCGCGAGGAGAAGAACAGGATCGGCGTATGGGTGTTGGCGACGAACAGGCGGGTGACGAAGTCGGCGTCCTTGGTCGCCATGCCCGAGCGGCCCTTGCCGCCCCGCGCCTGTGCCCGGTAGATCGAGAGCGGCACGCGCTTGATGTAGCCCTCGTGCGTGACCGTGACGACCATGTCCTCGCGCTGGATCAGGTCCTCGTCGTCCATGTCGGCGCCGCCTTCGGCGAGCTCCGTGCGGCGCGGCGTGCCGAACTCGTCGCGCACGGCGGTGAGCTCGTCCTTGACGATGCCCTGGATGCGGGCGCGCGACGACAGGATGTCGAGATAATCGGAAATCTCCGCGCCGATCTTGTTCAGCTCGTCGGCGATCTCGTCGCGGCCGAGCGCGGTCAGGCGCTGGAGGCGCAGCTCGAGGATGGCGCGGGCCTGTTCCTCGGAGAGATTGTAGGTGCCGTCCTCGTTGATGCGGTGGCGCGGATCGTCGATCAGGCGGATCAGCGCCTCGACGTCGGAGGCCGGCCAGCGCCGCTCCATCAACTGCTCGCGCGCGGTCTGCGGGTCGGGCGCGTGGCGGATCAGGCGGATGACCTCGTCGATATTGGCGACGGCGATGGCGAGGCCGACGAGCACATGAGCGCGTTCGCGCGCCTTCCTCAACAGGTACTTGGTGCGCCGGCTGACGACCTCCTCGCGGAAGGCGACGAAGGCGCGCAGCATGTCGAGCAGCGTCATCACCTCCGGCCGGCCGCCGTTCAGCGCCACCATGTTGGCGCCGAACGAGGTCTGCAGCGGCGTGTAGCGGTAGAGCTGGTTGAGGATCACCTCGGCATTGGCGTCGCGCTTCAGCTCGACCACGACGCGGTAGCCCTGGCGGTCGCTCTCGTCGCGGATGTCGGAGATGCCCTCGACGCGCTTCTCGCGCACCAGCTCGGCCATCTTCTCGATCATCGCCGCCTTGTTCACCTGATACGGGATCTCGGTGATGACGATGGCTTCGCGGTCGTTGCGGATCTCCTCGAAATGCACGCGCCCGCGCATGACGATGGAGCCGCGGCCGGTCGAATAGGCCGAATAGATGCCCGAGCGGCCGAGCACGATGCCGCCGGTCGGGAAATCCGGGCCGGGGATGATCTCCATCAGCTCCGGCAGGTCGATGGCCGGGTTGTCGATCAGCGCGATGCAGCCGTCGATCATCTCGCCGAGATTGTGCGGCGGGATGTTGGTGGCCATGCCGACGGCGATGCCGCCGGAGCCGTTGACGAGCAGGTTCGGAAAGCGCGCCGGCAGCACCTTCGGCTCGGAATCTGAGCCGTCGTAGTTCTCCTGGAAATCGACCGTGTCCTTGTCGATGTCCTCCAGGATCTCGTGCGCCACCTTGGCCAGCCGCGCCTCGGTGTAGCGCATGGCCGCCGGGGGGTCGCCGTCGATGGAGCCGAAATTGCCCTGCCCGTCGATGAGCGGCACGCGCAGCGACCAGTCCTGCGCCATGCGCACGAGGGCGTCGTAGATCGAGGCGTCGCCGTGGGGATGGTACTTACCCATGACGTCCGAGACCGGACGTGCCGCCTTCACATATTTGCGGTTCCAGTGATAGCCGCTCTCGTGCGAGGCGTAGAGGATGCGCCGATGCACCGGCTTCAGACCGTCGCGCACGTCCGGCAGGGCGCGCGCCACGATCACGCTCATGGCGTAGTCGAGGTAGGAACGCTGCATCTCCTCGACGATGGAGATGGGCTCGATACCTTCGGGCAGATCCTGCGGCCCGCGCGGCGTGGTCTGGTCAGTCAATGGGGATCACGATCATGCTGGGAATCATCTTCCCCTTATATAGGAGTTGGCGTGACAATTCCAAATCGCAGCCGCGGTTTTCCAGTGGCAATTCCGTGACTGATTTCAACGGGTTATGAGGGGAAATCCGGCGTATCCGGGCGTGTGGCGCGCCATGCGGGAGAATTCCGGCCGCCCGCGTGCCGCAAACGCCCGAATCGGCGCCTCCGGCTGCCTGCCTTTTCAGCAAACCGCGGCCCTGCGGGGTAGATCGCCGCGCGTCCCGGCAGACGCTGGAACGGCGATCCGTTTCCCCGCCCGGGCATCGATTCAGCCGCAAACCGGATTCCCCTTTCCGGCCCGATGCTCTAGGAAGGAAGACGGTTCCGGATGCGGCCGCGACAGGGGGAGGAACGCCGATGCCGAGCTTCGACGTGCTGCTGAACGCCTTCGTCACCCTTCTGGTGACCATCGACCCGCCCGGCCTCGCGCCGCTCTTCCTTGCGCTCACCGGCGGCATGAACCGCGCCGAGCGCTTTCAGGTGAGCCTGCGCGCCTCGACCATCGGCTTCGTGGTGCTGGCGGTGTTCGCGGTGGCCGGCGCGGCGATCCTGTCGATGTTCGGCATCACGCTGCCCGCCTTCCGCGTTGCCGGCGGCCTGCTCCTGTTCTGGATCGCCTTCGAGATGATCTTCGAGCGCCGGCAGGAGCGCAAGAACAGGAGCGCCGACAAGGCGATCACCATCGACCATATCCGCAACATCGCGGCCTTCCCGCTGGCGATCCCGCTGATCGCCGGCCCGGGCGCGATCTCGGCCGCGGTGCTTTTGTCCTCGTCGTTTCCGACGGCGGCGGGCACGGCGATGCTCGTCGCCATCATCGCGGCCTGCATCGCCATCACCTTCGTCGTGCTGGTGCTGTCGGAGCGGATCGACGGCTTTCTGGGCGAAACCGGCCGCTCGATCCTGACGCGGCTCCTCGGCGTCATCCTGGCCGCGCTCGCGGTGCAGTTCGTGGCCGACGGCATCAAGGCGCTGATGGCGGCGTGACCGGCGGGCGGTTCGGGCGGCTGCCGGACGATGAACGCGCCATGAACGGACGGTTCCGGGCCGGTTCATGCCGCTGCGGATAGTTTGCGGTCAATCGCATCAGCGAGCCACGACAACCGCACCGCAGAAGGAGCCGGCCATGTTCAAGTTTCTCAGGACCCTCACCCTTTCCGCCATCGTCGGCCTCGGTGCCATCGCCGCCATGCCCGCATCGGCCGAGGCCGCCAGCGGCTCGGTCTATCTCGGCTTCGGTTCCGGTCACGGGCCGAATGTCGGCTTCCATTTCAACGATCGCGGCCGCCATCACTATCGCGGTCCCGACCGTCACGGCGACCGCTGGGGTTCCGGCCGTTACCATGCCCGCGAATGCTCGCCGCGCGAGGCGGTGAGGAAGGCCTCGCGCATGGGGCTGCGCAACGCCCGCGTGGTCGACACCAGCCGCCGCACCATCAGGGTCGCGGGCCGCGGCCATGGCCACCGCCCGGCGGCCATCGTCTTCGGCAAGGCGCCGTCCTGCCCGGTCCTGCGCTGATCGCCAGCGCCTTTCCGACGTTCCTCCCCTGACTTCCCTGGCGCCGGCAGTTTCCTGCCGGCGCTTTTTCGTCGGGGGCTACTGCGTGAGCTCGAAGGTCGCGTTGACCTGGATGCGGTAGACGTTCTCGCCGGCCTCGACCGGCACCGCGTCGGACTGCACCTCCATCCGGTAGGCGCGGCCGGCGGCTATCGGCATCGGCGGCTGCATGTAGGACTGCTCGGACAGCTCGACGATCGGGCCGAGGCCGACGCCGGCCGCCTCCGCCAGCGTGCGGGCGCGGGCGGCGAG
>JACZJD010000131.1 GCA_014860725.1 Aquamicrobium sp. | reverse complement strand
GGGCGTCCCACCCGTGCATCAGCCATATGTGACCGGCAAGGCCGGCCGCGGTGGCGAACAGGCCGGCGCCGAACCCGCCGAACACCGAGGCGACCAGCACCGGCGGCACCAGGAACAGGAACGGCGCCTCGTCGCCCATCGCCGGAAAGAAGGTCCGGCACAGGCCGAGGCTGGCGATCACCAGAACGAGCGCCAGCCCGTAGGCGCCCGCGCCCGGCCACCGGGCCGGCCAGCGGCCGCCCGGGTCGGCGAGCGTCATCGTCCCTGTTCCGGATACCGGTTTCGACATGCCCCCTCGATGGCTTCTTCGTCGCGCACCGCGCCCCCCGGCGCGCCGGCCGCAGCATCCGGCCATCGCGAAGCCGCAGATCATACGGACTTTCGACCGATAGCCAATCGTTTGTGTACGTTTTCGCACACTTCCGGCAACGGCGGGCAAGAACAGCGGAAATGAAGCCGCGCCGGATTGCCGGAGGCACAAATCCGCCGGCTTCCGCCACGGCGTGCACGCCAATGGACGTTCGGCATTCGCACCGCCGCGACTGACTAAGGGATAGTCCTTAGGGGCAATACCGGAATTTCATCCGCCGCCGGGCGAACTTAATGCTGTAACGCCGACAGCAGGGAGTTGTGCATGCTCTCCACAGCCAATCGACAAGGCGTTTGCGTACAGGCGCGTACCGTTCCGGTGCTTTCGTTCTCTTCCCCGCACGAGGCGGGGCCTCTCGCCAGGGCGATCTCGCGCCTCGGCACCGTCGTCACCGCCGAGCGCAACTGCCAGATATTCGGCGAGCTGGAGCCGGCGCAATATTACTACCGCATCAAGTCGGGCCTCGTGCGCGCCTGCCGCTTCCTGCGCGACGGCCGCCGGCAGATCGCCTCGTTCCACTTCCCCGGCGACGTCTTCGGCTTCACCTCGACGGCCTTTCACGGGCTTTCCGCCGAGGCCGCGGAGCCGTGCCGGCTCGTCGCGGTCAAGCGCGAAAGCCTCGTCGCGGCGGCGCAGGAAGACGTCGAGCTCGCGATGGCGCTGCTCGACCTCGCCGTCGACGAGCTTCGCCGCACGCGCGAGCATGTCGTCCTCTTGGGCAAGAGCACCGCGCCCGAGCGCATCGTCGCCTTCCTGCGCGGGCTCGCCGCCGCGCATGCCCGTGGCGATCTGGTCGACATACCGATGTCGCGGCAGGACATCGCCGACTATCTCGGCCTGACCATAGAGACCGTCTCGCGCACGCTCACCCAGTTCGACGAGACGGGCATGATCGAATTGGAGACGACGCGCCGGCTGCGCATCCGCAGCCTGACGTAGCGTCTCCGGAAGGGGTACGAGACGAGCGGGATGGGGGGCACCTCCCGCTCACTCGAGGGCGCCTCATCGTTTGCCGCAAACGGTGGGGCGCCCGCCTTCTTTCCGACCGATCAGGCCGACCACCTGTCGAGCAGGCCGGACCGGCGCATCAGCGTCTTCTCCACCTCGAGGATCAGCATCAGCACGACACCGACGCCGACGATCAGCAGCCCGTCGAGCAGCGGTACCGGCCGCGACGCGAACACCGTGTTCATGATCGGCGCATAGGTGAAGGCGAACTGCGCCGCCGTCACCGCCCCGACCGCGGCGAGCACGACGGGCGTGCCCACGATGCCGCGCCAGCTTATCGAGGCCGTGTGCATGTAGCGCACGTTGAACAGGTAGAAGATCTCCATAACCACCATGGTGTTGACCACCATGGTGCGCGCCGTGTCGACGTCGAAGCCGCGCCACAGCGCCCAGGCGAAGATGCCGAACGTGCCGGCCACGAACAGCAGCGATACGAGCCCGATGCGCCAGACGAGGAACGTCGACAAGAGCGGCGCGCCCGGCCGGCGCGGCGGCCGGCGCATCACGTCGGGCTCGGCCGGCTCGAAGGCCAGCACCAGCCCGAGCGTCACCGTCAGCACCATGTTGATCCACAGGATCTGCGCCGGCGTCAGCGGCAGGGTGAGCCCGGCGAGGATGGCGACGATGATGGCGATGGCCTCGCCGCCATTGGTCGGCACGGTCCAGGCGATCACCTTGCGGATGTTGTCGAAGACGGTGCGCCCCTCGTGCACCGCCGCGACGATGGTGGCGAAATTGTCGTCGACCAGCACCATCTGCGACGCCTGCTTCGCCGCCTCCGTGCCCTTGCGGCCCATGGCGATGCCGACGTCGGCCTGCTTGAGCGCCGGCGCGTCGTTGACGCCGTCGCCGGTCATGGCGACGATGGCGCCCTCGCTCTGCAGCGCACGCACGATCCTCAGCTTGTGCTCGGGGTTGGTGCGGGCGAAGACCGAGGTGCCGTGCGCCAGCTCCGGCAGGTCGGCGTCGGAGACGGCTTCGAGCTCGGCGCCCGTCACCACCTTCGGGCCGTCGGCGAGGCCGAGCTGGCGGGCGATCGCCGCCGCGGTCACGCCGTGGTCGCCGGTGATCATCTTGACCGAGATGCCCGCCGAACGGCACTCGGCCACCGCCGCCACCGCCTCCTCGCGCGGCGGGTCGATGAAGCCGGCGATGCCGAGGAAGATCAGCCCCTTCTCCACGCCGTCCATCGACAGCGACCGCTCGCCGCCGTTGGTCGGCCGCCAGGCGAAGCCGAGCACGCGCTCGCCCTCCGAGGCGGCTGCCGCGACGTGCTCGGCCCAGTACGCCTCGTCGAGCGGCTCGTCGCCTTCGGCCGTGGCCTGCCGGTCGCACATGGCGAGCACCTGCTCCGGCGCGCCCTTGAGATAGACGACGCGCTCCGCCTTGCCGTCGGGCGCCGCGTGCAGCGACGCCATGAAGCGGTGCTGCGCGTCGAAGGGGATCTCGTCGAGCCGCGCCCAGTCCTGCCGCTCGCCCTCCTGGTCGAAACCGGCCTTCATGGCGAGCGCGACCAGAGCGCCTTCCATCGGGTCGCCCTCGCTGCGCCAGTGGCCGTCCTGCCCGCGCGTCAGCACGGCGTCGTTGCACAGCAGGCCGCTGCGGGCGAGATGCGCCGCCGTCGCCGGCAGCGCCTCCTGCCGGGCGCCGCTCGAGGAGAACGCACCGACCGGCTCGTATCCGACGCCCTCGACGGTGATCTCCTCGTCGGCGGTGACGACGCGGCGCACCGTCATTTCGTTGCGCGTCAGCGTCCCGGTCTTGTCCGAGCAGATGACGGAGGTCGAGCCCAGCGTCTCGACGGCCGGCAGCTTGCGGATGATCGCCCGCCGCGACGCCATGCGGCGCACGCCGATGGCGAGCGTGATGGTGATGACGGCCGGCAGCCCCTCCGGCACCACGCCGACGGCGAGCGCCACCACCACCAGGAGCGCGTCGTCCCAGGCGTAGCCGCGTGCGGCGACGGCGAAGACGAACAGCAGCGCACCCGCGGTGATGGCGAACGCCGTGAACAGACGGCCGAAATGGTTGATCTGGCGCAGGAGCGGCGTCGTCAGCGTCTCGACCTCGCCGATCAACCGGCTGATGCGGCCGATCTCGGTGTCCATTCCGGTCGCCACGACCACGCCCGCGCCCTGCCCGGCCGCGACCAGCGTGCCGGAATAGGCCATCGACACGCGGTCGCCGAGCTGCGCGTCCGCCTCGACCGCGGCGTCGCGCTTCTGCGCGGCGACGGATTCGCCCGTCAGGATCGCCTCGTCGATCAGCAGCGCACGGGTGCGGAACAGCCTGAGGTCGGCCGGCACCTGGTCGCCGGCCTCCAGAAGCACGACGTCGCCCGGCACCAGCGAGGCCGCCGCCACCGACACGCGCTTGCCGCCGCGCAGCACCGACGCCTTGGGCGCGATCATGTCGCGGATGGCGTCGAGCGCCTGCTCGGCCTTGCCCTCCTGGATGAAGCCGACGATGGCGTTGACCAGCACCACGGCGACGATGACGCCGGCGTCGACGAAGTGGCTCAGCGCCCACGCCGCCACCGAGGCCGCGAGCAGGAAGTAGATCAGCGTGTTGTTGAACTGCGACAGGAAGCGCAGCACCGGATGCCGGCGCGGCGGCGGCGGCAGGGCGTTCGGGCCGTGGCGTTCGAGCCGCCGTGCCGCCTCGTCGGGGGAAAGGCCGCCGGCAGCGCTTTCGAGCCGCGAAAGCGCGGCTTCCGCATCCATCGCATGCCAGGCGTCTGTCGCATCGGGCGTCGTCGGGTCCTGTGCGGCGGGCGGGTTCTGCATGCGGCAGCTTTCTCCTTCGATTCGGTCGCGATGTTGCCCCATAAAGCTGTGCCCTTCATCCCCATTCGGGTATAGTCGCGGCTGCGCCCGCTTGACGCAGCTGCGTTGACCCCGGTGCCGCCCGATCCCCATATAGCGGCGGACGGCCCACCCGAAGTCCAGCCCCACGGAGCATGGCATGAGCAACGCCCCCCGCAAAACCCCGCGCCGTGGGGAAAATCTGCGTCTGGTGGAGCCCGCGACCGCGACGCCGGCGCCCGGTGCGTTCCCCGTGCCGCCCCTGCCGGAGCCGCTGAGCGAGGAAGCCTTCCGCGCCATGGACCGCAGCCTGGGGGCGATTTCGGCGCAGATGACGGCCGGGCTTTCGCCCGCGGCCCTCTGGCTCGCCTGGGCCGACTGGGCGATCCATCTCGCGCAGTCGCCCGGCAAGCGCGCCGAGCTCTCGGCCAAGGCGGTGCGCAAGACGTCGCGGCTTGCCATGCATGCGCTCCGATGCGCGCAGGACGAGGACCCCGGCTGCTGCATCGAGCCGCTGCCCGGCGACCGCCGCTTCGAGAACGAGGCGTGGCGGAAGCTCCCCTTCTCGCTGTGGTATCAGTCGTTCCTGCTGACGCAGCAATGGTGGCACAACGCCACCCGCGAGGTGCCCGGCGTGACGCCGCATCACGAGAACGTCGTCTCCTTCGCCGCGAAGCAGCTGCTCGACGTCCTCTCGCCCTCCAACTCGCCGCTCACCAACCCCGAGGTGATCGAGCGCGCGGTGGCGACCGGCGGCGCCAACTTCATCGAGGGCTACCGCCAGTTCGTCGACGATCTGTGGCGGCAGACCACCGGCGAGCCGCCGGCCGGCACCGAGAATTTCCGCCCGGGCAAGGAAGTGGCGGTCACGCCCGGCAAGGTCGTCTACCGCAACCATCTGATCGAGCTGATCCAGTACGCGCCGACGACGCAGACCGTGCATGCCGAGCCGATCCTGATCGTGCCGGCCTGGATCATGAAATACTACATCCTCGACCTGTCGCCCCATAACTCGCTCGTCCGCTACCTTGTCGAGCAGGGGCACACCGTCTTCTGCATCTCGTGGCGCAACGTCACCGCCGCCGACCGCGACCTCACGCTCGACGACTACCGGCGGCTCGGCGTCGCGGCGGCGCTCGACGCCATCGCCGCCATCGTCCCCGACCGCAAGGTCCACGCCACCGGCTACTGCCTCGGCGGCACGCTGCTTTCCATCGCGGCCGCTGCGATGGCCCATTCCGGCGACGACAGGCTCGCCTCGATGACGCTGCTCGCTGCGCAGACCGATTTCAGCGAGCCGGGCGAGTTGGGCCTCTTCATCGACCACAGCCAGGTCGACTATCTCGAGGACGCGATGTGGCATCGCGGCTTCCTCGACACCCACCAGATGGCCGGCGCGTTCCAGCTCCTGCGCTCGCAGGACCTGATCTGGTCGCGCATGCTGCGCCAGTACCTGATGGGCGAGCCGTCGACGATGAACGACCTGATGGCGTGGAACGCCGACGCCACCCGCATGCCCTACCGCATGCACTCGCAATATCTGCGCTCGCTGTTCCTCGACAACGACCTTGCGGCCGGCCGCTACATGGTGGACGAGTTTCCGGTCGCCATCCAGAACATCCGCGCGCCGATCTTCGCCGTCGGCACCGAGCGCGACCACGTCGCGCCATGGCGCTCGGTCTACAAGATCCACTATCTGAGCCACACCGACGTCACCTTCGCGCTGACGAGCGGCGGCCACAATGCCGGCATCGTCAGCGAGATCGGCCGCAAGGGACGCCACTACCGCATTGCCGAAAAGCCCCATGCCGAGCCCTGCGTCGACGCCGACGGCTGGGCCGAGCGCGCCGAGCTGCGCGAGGGCTCGTGGTGGCCGGCCTGGCAGGAATGGCTCGCCGCAAAGTCGTCGCCCGAGCGCGTCGCGCCGCCCGCCATGGGCGCGCCCGACAAGGGCCTGCCGCTCCTCGACGACGCGCCGGGCACCTATATTCACCAGCGCTAGGCCGCGATTTCGCGCACGGGCCGCAGGCCTCAGCCGCTTCAAGAGCGGCCGAAGCCGATTCCATTTGCCGCGCGCATGCCCTATTCGGGAACGATGACCGCCGATCTCGCCATCGTCCTCGGCCTGCTGTGCGCCGCCGTCGTCATGTTCGCCGTCAACCGGCCGCGCATGGACGCGGTGGCGCTGCTGATGATGACCGCCCTGCCCCTGACCGGCATCATCGCCGTGGACGAGGCGCTGCGCGGCTTCGCCGATCCCAACATCGTGCTGATCGCGGCGCTGTTCGTCATCGGCGAGGGGCTGGTGCGCACCGGGGTGGCGCGCGCCTTCGGCGACTGGCTCGCCGCCCATGCCGGCCACAGCGAGGCACGGCTCGTCGCGCTGCTGATGGTCGTGGTCACGGGCATCGGCTCGTTCATGAGCTCGACCGGCGTCGTCGCCATCTTCATTCCCGTCGTGCTCCGGATCGCGCGCAACGCCCGCATCGCGCCCGGCCGGCTGATGATGCCGCTGAGCGTCGCGGCGCTGACGAGCGGCATGATGACGCTGATCGCCACCGCGCCCAACCTCATCGTCAACGGCGAGATGACCCGGCGCGGGCTCGAAGGCTTCCACTTCTTCAGCTTCACGCCCTTCGGCCTCTGCGTGCTGGCGCTCGGCGTCGCCTACATGCTGGTCGCGCGGCGCTGGCTGCCGACCGAGGCCGCCGCAGCGGCCGGGCCGGGAAAGCCGAAGCTCGCCGAATGGGTCGAGGAATACGGCCTCGCCGCGCACGAGCACCGCCTGCGGGTGACGGTGGGCTCGCCCTTCTGCGGCAGGACGCTGGCCGAGCTCGACCTCCGCGCCTCGTCCGGCGTCCACGTCATCGGCATCGAGCGCGCGAGCCGCTTCGCGAGCCAGCTCTTGCAGCCGACCGCTGCGACCCGCCTCAAAGCCGGCGACGTGCTCCTGATCGACCTGGTCGAGCGCGAAGGCAACATCGACGCCATCGTCGCGCGCTACGCGCTGGCGCGCCTGCCGCTCTCGGGAACCTATTTCTCGGACCGCGCGCAGGACATCGGCATGGCCGAGCTGATGATTCCGGCCACCTCGCGCCTGATCGGCATGTCGCCGGTCGAGGCGCGGTTCCGCTCCGAGACCGACCTCGCCATCGTCGGCCTGAAGCGCGGGCGCGAGGCGCATCGCGGCGCCCTCGCCCACGAGAAGCTCAAGCTCGGCGACACGCTGCTCGTCGCCGGCCCGTGGCGCGCCATCCGGCGCGTCATGCAGGACAGGCG
>JACZJD010000130.1 GCA_014860725.1 Aquamicrobium sp. | reverse complement strand
CCCTTCTTTGCGCCGTCCGGCAGGCCGTGCGGGTAGACGACGATCTTGAGCGACTTCTCCGCCTCGACCAGGAGCCGGAAGGCTTCCGCGGAATCCTCGATGGCGAAGCGGTGCGAGATCGCGTCGTCGGCCCGGATGCGGCCGGCTTCGAGCAGGCGGATATAGGAATAGGTGTCGGTGTGGTCGCTCGAATAGCGCGACGTCACCGTGATCTGGTCGAAATAGGCCTTGTTTCCGTCCTGCACCCAGTCGGTGCCGGGCGGCAGCGGCGCGCCGAGATGCAGGCAGCCGCCAACCTCGACCAGATCCATCGCCTGCTTCCACGCCGAGGCGAAGGGCGCGATGACGACGACGGTGTCGGCCAGCCGGCCGTTGTTCAGCGCCCGCATCGCCGCGACGGCGTCTTCCCGCTTCGGGTTGACGGTGTGGGTGGCGCCGAACTCCCGCGCCTTTTCGAGCCGCCAGTCGGAGAAGTCGAGCGCCACCACCTTGCCGGCGCCGAACAGCGGCGCCATGTGGACGAAGCCCTGGCCCATGAAGCCCGCGCCGACCACGGCGACCGTGTCGCCCGGCTGGATGTTGCACACCTTCAGCCCCGACAGCACGCAGGACCACGGCTCGATGGTGACGGCGGCCTCGGTCGAGATCGAGTCGGGCAGCACGTGCGCGTCCATGGCGAGATGCTGCGCGGTGACGCGGTAATATTCGCACACCCCGCCCGGATCGAGCTTCATCTTCGAGTAGAAAGGATCGCGAGTGAAGTGACCGCGCCGCGACCAGTGCGAATTGACGCGCCCGACATGGTGGTTGACGAAGACGCGGTCGCCGCGCCTGAAGTCGGTGACGCCTGCGCCGACCTCGACCACCTCGCCGACCGGCTCGTGGCCCAGCACCTTCGGTTCCGATTTCTTGTACCAGGCCATGGTCTCGCCGCCGCACAGGCCGCAGGCCAGCGTCTTCAGGAGCAGCTCGCCGGGGCCGATCTCAGGCACCGGGCGCTCCTCGATGCGGATGTCGTCCAGGGCGTGGTAGACCGCCGCCTTCATCATGTCGCTCATCGGTTCGGCTCCGAACGGGGCATTCTAGAGGGATTTCAGCTCGTCGTGCAGCGCGCGCAGGCCGCGCGACAGCGTCTCGTAGCGCCGCCACACCGCGTCGTAGTCGCGGGCGCGCGCCGGGTCCGGCTCGTAGAGGCGCTGCGTCTCCTCGCGGGCGGCAAGCGCCACCGGGTCGCCGAGGCCGGTCGCCGCCGCGCCGAAGCAGGCCGCGCCCCACAGGCCCTGGTCGAAGGCGGCGTTGGTGACGACCGGCTGGCCGACGACGTCGGCGATGATCCGGCACCACGCCTCGCTGCGCGAGCCGCCGCCGGTCAGCTGCACGGGTGCCGCGGTCAGCCCGCCTTCCGCCTCGCAGCAATGGCGCAGGCTGAGCGCCGTGCCCTCCATCACCGCGCGGGCGAGGTCGGCCCTGGTGGTGCTCGACGACATGCCGTGGAAGGTGGCGCGCAGGTCGGCCGTGACGAAGGGCGCGCGCTCGCCGTTGAGATAGGGCAGGAAGGTGACGCCGTTGGCGCCCGGCCGTCCCGAGGCCACCAGCGTGCCAAGCTCGGCGATGGCCTCGCGGTCCGCGCCGCCGCCCGCCGACGAAACCAGCGAGGCGAACCAGTCGAAGGCGGCCGCGCCCGTCGTCGGCGCGAGCACGCGGATGATGGTGTCGGAGGTCGGGTGGCGCACGCTCGCGCCGACGA
>JACZJD010000129.1 GCA_014860725.1 Aquamicrobium sp. | reverse complement strand
GTGCAGAAGACGGCCGCCATCGGCGCGCCGGCCATCGTCGCCGTGTCGGCCCCGACCGCGCTCGCCCTGCGCACGGCCGAGGAGGCCGGCATGACGCTGGTGGCGCTGGTGCGCGGCGAGGAGTTCGACGTCTTCACCCACCCGCGGCGGGTCGCCGGCAAGGGCACCAGCGGGGAGGACATTGGCGGGGAGGCCCGCGATGTCGCATGACGAACCGCTGCGGCCGCACGCCCGGATCGTGCGCATGGCCAACCAGATCGGCACCTTCTTCCTGTCGAAGCCGCATCAGGAGGGCGTGGCCGGCGTCGCCGAGCACATCAACAGGTTCTGGGAGCCGCGCATGCGTCGCCAGTTCTTCGAGGTGCTGGAGAGCGACGGCGAGGCCTTCCTGCCCATCGTGCGCGAGGCGGCGCCGGCCGTCAGACGGCCGGCCTAGGGCCGCGAAAAACAGAAGACGGATCGTTTCACCGTTTCCGTGAAACCATGAACCGATCCACCCCCCGTACTCGATCACCGACAGGCCGCCATTGTTGTCGGTGACGTAGAGGAGGCCGGCGGCGTCGACGAACACGTCGGCCGACTGCACCCATCTTGCTCCGTCCGGCAGGCCGCGGATGGCATCCTCAGTTGCCGAAAATGCCCTGCTGCGAAATCTGGATGCCGGCCGGGCCGAGGATCACGGCGAACAGCACCGGCAGGAAGAACAGGATCATCGGCACGGTCAGCTTGGGCGGCAGCGCCGCCGCCTTCTTCTCGGCCGCGTTCATGCGCATGTCGCGGCTTTCCTGCGACAGCACGCGCAGCGCATGCGCCACCGGCGTGCCGTAGCGCTCGGCCTGGATCAGCGCCTGGCTGACGCTCTTGACCGAATCGAGGCCCGTGCGCGCGGCAAGGTTCTCGTAGGCCTGCTTGCGCTCCTGCAGGAAGGAGAGCTCGGCATTGGTCAGCACGAACTCCTCGGCGAGCTCGACCGACTGCGCGCCGATCTCGTCGGCGACGCGGCGGAAGGCGGC
Source organism: Aquamicrobium sp. (assembly GCA_014860725.1). Next base: position 2,430 of record JACZJD010000129.1, on the reverse strand, counting down.
CTCGACCGACATGCCGGATTCGACGCAGATCAGCATCAGGTCGAGCGCGTCCGGCCACGCCTTCTGGATCGATTCCTTGCGCTTGGACGCGCGGTTGGAGACGTAGAGCACCGGCGCGTAGAAGCCGGCATAGGCGAAGAAGATGCACACGATGAGCTTGATGAGCGGCGGCTGGTCCGGCAGCCCGCCGAGCACGAAGACGTAGACCGCGCCGATGGCGAAGCCGACGAACGGCAGCACGAGGCGGAAGAACAGGAACTTCGTCAGCGGGTTCTGGCCGCGGAAGCCGGCGACCTTCAGCTTGGCCATCGTGCCTTCGTCGGCGAGCGCGCGCTTCAGGTCGAGCCGCTCGACGATGTTCCGCATGCCGACGGACTGCTCCTCGCGCAGCCCCTTGCGCCGGCGGTCCGCCTCGGCGGCGAGGCGCATGCGCTGCCTGGCGCGCAGCTCCTCGCGTTCCAGCGCCACGGATTTCATGCGCGTCTTGAGCGGGTCGCCGCCGATGGCCGGCAGCGCGGTGAACACGGTGACGAACACCGCCACCGCGACCACGAGCGCGACCATGAAGGTCGGGTCGATGACGGATTTCACCACCTGATCGATCATCTGTGCCGCCTCCTAGATCTCGAAGTTCATCATCTTCTTCATCACGAAGATGCCCATCGACATCCAGATGCCCGAGATGACGAGGATCAGGTGCCCGGTCGAGGTGGTGAACAGCGGCATGATGTAGGTCGGGCTCGACAGGTAGACGAGGAAGGCGACGATGAAGGGCAGCGCGCCGATGATGGCGGCAGACGCCTTGGCCTCCATCGACAGCGCCTGGATCTTCGCCTTCATCTTCTTGCGGTCGCGCAGCACGCGCGAGAGGTTGCCCAGCGCCTCGGAGAGGTTGCCGCCGGCCTGGCTCTGGATCTGGATGACGATGCCGAAGAAGCTCGCTTCCGGGCAGGGCATGGTCTCGGGCATGCGCAGCGTCGCCTCGGGCAGCGACAGGCCGAGCTGCTGCGATTCGACGACGCGGCGGAACTCGGTCCTGACCGGCTCGGGCGATTCGGAGGCGATCAGCCGCACCGCGTCGTTGAGCGGCAGGCCCGACTTCACCGCGCGCACGATCACGTCGAGCGCATTGGGGAACTCCTCCAGGAACGCCTTGACGCGGCGCTGGCGCTTGAACGCCACGAACCAGCGCGGCAGGCCGAAGGTGCCGGCCACGAAGGCGCCGCCCAGCACCAGCAGCGGCACGCCCGCGATGAACAGGAGGGCGGTGAGCACGACCCCGCAGACCACGGAGTAGAGGTAGAAGCGCTCCATCGTCAGGTCGAGGCCGGCCTGGCGGATCTGCACCTTCAGCGGCGGCTTGACCGTGTTGGCGTCGCGCGACCTCTGCTTGTTCTCCAGCTCCTTCAGCGTGTCCTGCACCGACTTGCGCCGCTTGGCGGCTTCCGCCAGCCGGTCGCGCGAGGCCTTGACCGCGACGCGGTCGGTCTCGGCGCGCTTGACGGTCTCCAGCCGTCGCCCCGCCTTGCGCTCGTTCTCGATCGAGGTGAACAGGAGGGCATAGGCGAGCGCGGCGGCGCTGATGGCCGCCAGCGCGATGAAGACGAGAACCGTCGTGTCCAGCCCGAACATCGCGCGTTCCTAACCGTCGGTGCCGCCGGGGGCGTTGCTCGGGCGCATCAGCTCGCCTTCTCCATCGCTTCCAGCGCGCTCGCCAGCCGCGCCTCCTCGCCGTAGTAGCGGGCGCGGTCCCAGAAGGCGGGGCGTCCGATGCCGGTCGAGACGTGGCCGCCGACGATGCGGCCGTGCGCGTCCTCGCCCTTGATGTTGTAGAGCACGAGGTCCTGCGTGATGATGACGTCGCCCTCCATGCCGATCACCTCGGTGACGTGGGTGATGCGGCGCGAGCCGTCGCGCAGGCGCGCGGCCTGGATGATGACGTCGATCGAGCCGACGATGATCTCGCGCACCGTCTTCTGCGGCAGCTGGAAGCCGCCCATCGCGATCATCGATTCGATGCGGTTCAGGCACTCGCGCGGGCTGTTGGCGTGGATGGTGCCCATCGAGCCGTCGTGGCCGGTGTTCATCGCCTGCAGGAGGTCGAACACCTCGGGGCCGCGCACCTCGCCAACGATGATGCGCTCGGGTCGCATGCGCAGGCAGTTCTTGACCAGGTCACGCATCGTGACCTCGCCCTCGCCCTCGAGGTTGGGCGGCCGCGTCTCCAGCCGCACCACGTGCGGCTGCTGGAGCTGCAGCTCGGCCGAGTCCTCGCAGGTGATGACGCGCTCGTCGCGGTCGATGAAGTTGGTCAGGCAGTTGAGCAGCGTCGTCTTGCCCGAGCCGGTGCCGCCGGAGATGACGACGTTGCAGCGCACCCGGCCGATGATCTTCAGGACCTCCGCGCCCTCCGGCGTGATGGCGCCGAAG
>JACZJD010000128.1 GCA_014860725.1 Aquamicrobium sp. | reverse complement strand
GCCCAGACCGTCGCGCGCAGCGAGGCCGAGCTGGAGCGCTGCATCGGCGCGCTCTGCATCGACGGGCTGCTCACCGACATCCTCGTGCTGGAGGAAGACCTCGAGGAGGTGAGGACCTACAGCGTGGGGCAGGTGCGCCTGCCCGACCGGACGATCAGCTATTTCGGCACGCAGGTGCTGACCCCGGACAACGAGGGCGCGCCCGCCTATGGCGGCTCCAGCCTGTTCGTGGTGCGCGGCGGCTTCGACGCGCTCCTTGCCCGCCCGATGCCGGCGGAAAGCCGCGAAGCGGTGGAACGGGCCATCGCCTTCGACCGGCTCGCCGACCGGCACATCGCGGGCCTGATCGCCTCGCGGCGCAACTATGACGTGGCCTGCGGCGTTGCCGGGGATGGAAGCCGGCGGATCGGCGTGCTGGAGCAGTCGTGGCGCATCGGCGGCGCGACGCCGGCGGAGATCGCCGCGCTCGAAGCGATGGCGTGCGAGTCGCAGGTGCAGGCGGTGCGCGCCCGCTCGGTCGAGGTCTACGGCCGTCCGCCCGCCCTTCCCGAGGGCGCGGCGGTCTACTATCGCGGCCGTGACCCGAAGATGGGACCGCTGACGAAATACGCATGCGTGGACGAGAGGATTGAAGGTTAGTTCCCTGCACATTCCGGTCGCGGATTCCCGGCTCGCGGGCCAGCTCGTCGAGCCGCGGACGGGCGTGCCCGGCGTGCTGTTCATCCACGGCTGGGCGGGAAGCCAGGAACGCGACAAGAAGCGCGCCAAGGCGCTGGCGCAGCTCGGCTTCGTGTGCCTCACCTTCGACATGCGCGGCCACGGCGACACCGCCGAGCGCCTGCGCATGGTCACGCGCGAGGACAATCTCCGCGACGTCTGCGCCGCCTACGACGTCCTCGTCGGGCAGGAGCACGTCGATCCCGAGTCGATCGCCGTGGTCGGCAGCAGCTACGGCGCCTATCTCGCCGTGCTCGCCACGGCGCGGCGGCCCGTGCGCTGGCTCGCGCTCAGGGTGCCGGCGCTCTATCGCGACGAGGACTGGGCGGTGCCCAAATTCCAGCTCGACCGCAAGGAGCTGGCGGCCTATCGCCAGCGCATCGTCTCCTACGAGGACAACGTCGCCATCCAGCAATGCCGGCGCTTCGCCGGCGACGTGCTGATCGTGGAGTCGGAGAACGACGAGATCGTGCCGCATCCGGTCGTCGCCAGCTATCTCGCCTCCCTGATCGCGGCGCGGTCGGTGACCTATCGCGTGATCTCCGGCGCCGACCATGCGCTCTCCGCGGCGGAGAGCCGACGCGCCTACGACCAGCTCCTGTCGCACTGGCTGCGCGAGATGATCTTCGGCGCCCGGTCGTAAAGGCGAGGCGGGTTCAATCCTCCGGTTCGCTGTAGAGCTGGTCCACCTTGCGATCCTGCGCCCTCTGCTCGCTTCGGGTCAGCCGGCGCCGCGTCAGGAGGGCGTAGGCGATGGCCATGCCCAGGATGACGGCGCCTCCCGCGGTGGCGAACAGCCAAAACAGATCTGCCATGGTCTTGCTCCATCCGGCATGTGCCGGTTCCGGAAGGAAAACCGGGCGGCCCGGGCGAATGTTCCCGTTCCCCGCGCCGCAGCCTGCTGTGGAAGGCAGGCCCACCTCCCGATTGACTCGTTTCCGGATTAGGAACAAATAGAGAACATAACGGCGTGCGATGCCGCCGCAAGGCTCTCTGGAGAACCGATCCGTCCATGTCCGCGCACACGGCCAGTCCTGTCA
>JACZJD010000127.1 GCA_014860725.1 Aquamicrobium sp. | reverse complement strand
CTCGCCAGCCCGCTCGTCGTCGCGCGGCCGCCGGCCAGCGCCACCACGTCGGTCGCCAGCCGCGCCACCTCGGCGATGGAGTGGCTGACATAGACGATGGGAATGTTGGCCTCGTCGCGCAGCTTCTCGATATAGGGCAGGATCTCGGCCTTGCGCGCCTCGTCGAGCGAGGCGAGCGGCTCGTCCATCAGGATCAGGCGCGGGCTGGCGACCAAGGCCCGGCCGATGGCGACGCGCTGCTTCTCGCCGCCCGACAGCAGGCCCGGCCGCCGGTCGAGCAGGTGGCCGATGCCGAGCAGGCCGACCATGGCGTCGAAATCGGCATAGCGCTCGGCCGCCGGCGTGAAGAAGCGGCCGTAGCGCAGGTTCTGCATCACCGTCATGTGCGGGAACAGCCGGGCGTCCTGGAACACGTAGCCGATGCGCCGCTTGTGCGCCGGCACGAAGATGCCGGCCTCGACGTCGACCAGCACGCGGCCGTTGACGACGATGCGGCCCTCGTCGGGGCGGGCGAGGCCGCCGATCAGGTTGATGAGCGAGGTCTTGCCCGAGCCGGAGTGGCCGAACAGCGCGATCAGCCGGCCGTCGCTCTCGAACCGTGCCTCGAGCCGGAACGTGCCGAGCTGGTGGACGACGTCGACCTCGACCGTCATTTCACGTCGAGCCTCCGCGCCACGCGGCGCGCCAGCGCCTCGGAGGCGACGAGCGCCGTCATGGCGATGGCGATGGAGATCGCGGTCAGCCGCATCGCGCCCGCGTTGCCGCCCGGAACCTGGGTGAAGGTGTAGATGGCGGAGGGCAGCGTCTGCGTCTCGCCGGGGATGTTGGAGACGAAGGTGATGGTGGCGCCGAACTCGCCCATCGCCTTGGCGAAGGCGAGGATCATGCCGGTGATGATGCCGGGCAGGATCAGCGGCAGGGTGACGGTGGCGAAAACCCACAGGGGATTCGCGCCGAGCGTGCCGGCCGCGGCCTCGAGCCTGCGGTCGACCGCCTCGATGGAAAGGCGGATCGCCCGCACCATCAGCGGAAACGCCATCACCGCGCAGGCGAGCGCCGCGCCCGTCCAGCGGAAGGAGAAGACGATGCCGAAATGCTCGTAGAGGAAGGCGCCGACCGGCCCGCGCCGGCCGAAGGTGAGGAGCAGCAGATAGCCCGTCACCACCGGCGGCAGGATCAGCGGCAGGTGGACGACGCCGTTGAGCGCGGCCTTGCCCCAGAACTCCTTGCGCGCCAGCACATAGGCGACGACGATGCCGAAAGGCAGGCTCGCCAGCGTCGCCCAGATCGAGACCCGTATGGAGAGCCGGACCGCGTCCCACTCGCTCGGACTGAGGTCCAGCCACCATTCCATGATTCAACGCACGCCGTTCGGTTCGATGCCGGCCGACGGGCTAGCCGCCGGCCGGATGCCGTCAGTTGGATGCCTGGCCCACCAATACGGTGAAACCCTGCTTCTCGAAAAGCGCTTTCGCCGCGTCGGTCTTCAGATAGTCGAGGAAGGCCGGCGCGTCGGCCGCCTTGGCCTCGGCCGTCACCGCGGCGGGGTAGATGATGGGCGCGTGGGTGTCCTCCGGGAACAGCCCGACGATCTTCACCGAGGGGTCGGCGGCCGCATCGGTCTGGTAGACGATGCCGAAGGGCGCCTCGCCGGTCGCCACCAGCGCGAGCGCGGCGCGCACGTTCTCGGCCTGCGCCACCTTCGCCTCGACCGAGGCCCAGACGCCGAGATTCTCCAGCGCCTCCCTGCCGTACTTGCCGGCCGGCACGGCGTCGACATTGGCCATGGCCAGCCGCTCGTCGCCCAGCGCGCCGGCGAGGTCGAAGCCGGGCGCGATCTCGATCGCGGTGGTCGAATCGGCCGGCGCGATCAGCACGATGCGGTTGCCGAGCAGCTGCACCTCGGTGTCCTTCTGCGTCAGGTCGCGCTCCGACAGGTAGGTCATCCAGGGGACGTCGGCCGAGATGAACACGTCGGCGGGCGCGCCTTCCTCGATCTGCTTGGCGAGCGCCGAACTGGCGGCGTAGGAGATCGTCGCCTCCTTGCCGGTCTCGGCCTTCCAGGCGGCGTTGATGTCGTCGAGCGCATTCTTGAGGCTCGCGGCCGCGAACACGGTGACGGTGTCCTGCGCCAGCGCCGCGGGCAGCGGGGCGGCGAGCATCGCCGCGAGACCCGCGGCCAGCGCGATCATGCGCGTCGTGAAGCGTCTGCGATTGAACATCTGGGATCTCCCTTGAAGGGTGGCGCCGCGGGATGCGGCACGGAAAGGCTCGGATATATTTCTACCTATATATCTGAACACCATCAAGGGTGCCCTGCTGCGGCAAGTTATGCCATGGCGGGGCGACGGTTGTATGTCTGCGGAAATATCGGAACGGCTGCGTATCGCCCGGCCGGGAGCGGCCGGGCGATACGGTCAGGCGGCCTTGGCGTGCCCCGCCTCCCAGCCGAGGATGGCGCGCTTGCGCGTCAGGCCCCAGTGGTAGCCGGTCAGCGCGCCGGTCTTGCCGAGCGCGCGGTGGCAGGGCACCACGAAGGAGACCGGGTTGGCGCCGATGGCTGCGCCCACGGCGCGGTTGGCGTCCGGCCGGCCGATCTCGGCGGCAATCGACGAATAGGTCCGCGCCCGGTTCATCGGGATCTTCAGCAGCGCCTCCCACACCCGGATCTGGAAGTCCGAGCCGATCAGCACGACGCGCAGCGGCTCGTCCGCCCGCCAGCGGGCGGGGTCGAAGATGCGCTCGGCATAGGATGCGGTCGCGGCGGCGTCCTCGCGGTAGGTCGCGTTCGGCCAGCGCCGCGCCATGTCCTCGAAGGCGTCGCGCTCGCCGCCCGGATCGCAGAAGGCGAGGCCGGCCAGCCCCCGGTCGGTGATCATCAGCAGCGCGATGCCGAAGGGCGAGGGATGGTAGCCGTAGCGGATGGCAAGGCCCTCGCCGCGGCTCTTGTAGTCGCCGGGCGACATTGCCTCGTGCGTCACGAAGAGGTCATGCAGCCGCCCCGGCCCCGACATGCCGACCTCGAAGGCGGTGTCGAGCAGCGGCAGCCCCTGGTCGAGCAGGCGGCGGGCATGGTCGAGCGTGACGGCCTGCAGGAAGCCCTTGGGCGACAGCCCCGCCCAGCGCGTGAACAGCTTCTGCAGCCCGGTCGGCGTCTCGCCCACCTCGGCGGCGAGCTCCTCCAGCGAGGGCTGGTCGCGATAGTCGATGCTGATCTTCTCGATGACGCGGCGCACGGTGTCGTAGTCCGAGCCGGTCGGCGTGACGTCGCGTTCGAGGATGGCGGTCGGCGTGTTCATGTTCATGGCAGAATGCTCCTTGAGCATCACTATCGCCGTCCCGCGCCGCTGGCGCCACCCGATTCCTGCGGCCGCCGCAGTCCTATCGGGTCCTCGCCGTGGCCAGCGCACGGCCGAAGGCGGTGGCGAAGCTCTCGCGGTCGTCCGGGTTGAGGAAGGAGCCGATCGGCACCCGCCGGCCCTCGCCCTCGACCGCCATGCCGGTGATGCCGATCTCGTCGTGGCGCGCGACGCGGAACCGCGCCCAGAACGGGTTGAAGCGGTGCTCCTGCCTGCGGCCGGACGGCGCGACCTTGACGATGTCGAGCGCGGTGCGCGACACCGACACCTCCTCTCGGGCGCGGGCGGCGCGGTAGTTGAAGCGGAAGGCGAGATAGAGCAGGAGCACGTCGAGGCCGAAGAAGCCGAACACCGGCCAGGCGCCGATGGACAGGAACAGCGCGCCGGTGGAAAGCCAGACCGCGGCGCAGAAGCCCATCAGCACGAGGAAGCCGATGCGCCCCAGCGAGCGGTGCGGAACCAGCAGCGCGCGGAAAAAGGGTTCGTCGGCGGCTTTCGTCTCGGCCATGAGCTTGAGTATAGAGGAGCGATGCGAAACCCCAAAGGCAAAGTTGCGCCGGCTGGCAAGGCGACGGGCAAGGCCGGAAGCGGCAAGGCCGTGCGCGGCAACGCGCCGGCCAGCCCGCGGCCGCGCCCCAAGCGGCCGCTCACCCTCTACACCCCGGCCGAGATCGAGGAGATCTTCCGCCGCTTCTCCGTGCAGCGGCCTTCGCCCAGGGGCGAGCTGGACTACGTCAACCCCTTCACGCTGCTGGTCGCGGTGGTGCTGTCGGCGCAGGCGACCGACGTCGGCGTCAACAAGGCGACGGGGCCGCTCTTCGCCGTCGCCGACACGCCGCAGAAGATGCTGGCGCTGGGCGAGGAGCG
>JACZJD010000126.1 GCA_014860725.1 Aquamicrobium sp. | reverse complement strand
GCCGTAGCCGCCCATGACGAGCAGGCCGCCTCCGCGTTCCATGGCGCCGTCCTGGAGCGTCCTCGCCACGGCCGCGCCCTTGCCGCGCAGGGCCACGGACTCGGCCTCGACGCCGCTGCGGCGCAGGCCGGCGGCGAGCCTCTCGCCGTCCTCGACCGCCAGCGGCTTCTCGTCCACCACCGTCAGCACGCTGACGCGCCTGGCGCGGGCGAGGAACGGCCGCGCATCCGCCACGGCGCGGGCGGCGACGCGACTGCCGTCCCAGGCGACGGCAACATGGTCGAAGGCGCCGGCATCGACGGTCTCCGGCAAGAGCACCACCGGCCGGCCGGAGCCGAACACCACGGATTCGGCCGTGCTGCGCGAGGTCGGGTTCTCCGCCTCGAGGCCGACGAGGGACAGGTCGTGGTAGCGCGCCCGCAGCGCCGCGGTCGCGCCCAGAAGCGGCGGCGTGTCGGCGATCGTCTCCGCGGTGACGGCGACGCCCGCCGTCTTGGCCGCGGCCTCGACCGCCTCCACGAGGCGCTCGGCATGCCTGCGGCTCGTCGTCTCGGCCTGACGGATCATGTCCGGCACGTCGAGCAGGAAGCGCGACAGGGCGTTCGAGACCTGCGGGATGGCGACGTTGACCGCCAGCACGTTGAGGTCGGCGCCGAGCAGCGCCGCGACGGCCACGGCATTGGCGGCGATGGCGTCGGCGTTGGGGTCGGTATAGGTGACAAGGGGAAGGAAGGCCTCGATCTTCACGGGGTTCTCCTGCTGTCGCGGTGTGTGGTGCCTTCAGGGTTGAAGGCTGGCGATGTAGTCGAGAATGGCGGCGATCTGCTGCGGCGTCGCCGTGAACTGCGGCATGTCCGGGTGGCCGACGGCGATGCCCTCGACGAAGGACTCCTCCAGCGCGTCGATGGGATAGCGCTCCCACAGGACGCGGAAGGGCGGCGCGTCGGGATGATGGCTCTCGTCGGTGGCGCCGATGCCGTGGCAGGCGGCGCAGTTGGCCTCGACCAGAGCCTTGCCGTAGGCGATGACGGGGTCGTTCTCCTGTGCGGCCGCCGGCAGGGCGAACACGAACAGCAGCGCGGCCGCCGCGCGGATTCTCGCCATGTCTTTCCTCCGGCTCTGCGTTCAGGCCGCGACGGTGCTGGCGGCCATGTCCTCGGCCAGCGCGTCCGCCTGCTCGCGCAGGATCTCGACCGTCTCCGAGGCCATCTTCGGCCCCGCCGCGGCGAGCCTGCCCGCCTCCGCCACCCAGTCCATCGCGGCATTCTGCATGTAGGTGGAGACGATGTCGAACGCATCCGCGAACTCGTCGTCGTCGACGAGGTCGTCGAGCAGCTTGACGGTCTCCTCGCCGCGGCGGGCAAGGAAGGACAGGCTCTCGACCTGCCAGCGCAGCGCGGCCTTCAGCATCTCGGCCTGGCTGCGCGCCGCCAGCGAGAACAGCTTCTGCGCGCCCTCGTAGGCGCGCTCGTCGGGCCAGGCCGCGAAGGCCGTCGGAAAATGCGGGGTAGGCACGGTCCGGCTTGTCATCGCGAACTCCTCGATGTTCGGGGCTGGGTGGAAAAGCCAATGCTTATGATGAAGCATACAGGGCGAGGGGGAAAGAACATTGATCTTTATCAAGGATGGTGCGAACGCCTCCGCTATCGCTATATGGACGCGATCCCCAGGGAGACTCCGATGACCCAACTGAAAGACCTCACCCCGAAGTTCCGCCACGTGCGGCTGCTTCTCGCCCGCGAGAAGGGGCGCCCGACCGGCGACAGGGAGGAGGGATACGATCTGCTCGTTCCGCTCGACGAGGGCGGCCATCTCGACGCGGCGGAGTGGAAGACGCATCAGGAGCACTGCCGCGTGCGCCATTTCAAGGCCGGCGAGGACGACCGCATCGGCCGCCTGCGCCGCAAACCCGGGGGCCAGTGGTATTTCGACTATGCCGAGGGCGACAGCGACGACGAGATCGGCTTCCGCTTCGGCGAGGAGCGCTTCGTCACCGGCGAATACGTCTCGGTCGGTGCGGCGGGGAGCCAGCACACCTATCAGGTCGCGCGCGTCGAGAAGCCGTAGCGCCCCGCCTCCGTCACTTCCGCTGCAACAGCGCCGACACCGCGACGGCGAGCCAGCCGGCGATGGTCAGCGTGCCGCCGGTGGGCGCGGCCATCGGGAACAGCCGCTGGCCGGCGACGTCGCGCAGCACGAGGTCGCCGGCAAAG
>JACZJD010000125.1 GCA_014860725.1 Aquamicrobium sp. | reverse complement strand
AGGAAGCGCTTCGGCTTCTCGTCGCCGCCGGTGTCGACGTTGATCGCCACCACCTCGAAATCCGCGCCGCCCTCCTCGATCTGGAGCCGGTTCAGCGCCGGCATCTCGTGGCGGCAGGGCGCGCACCACGTCGCCCACAGGTTGAGCAGCACCGTGCGGCCGGATAGGTCGGCCAGCGTCATCGGCGTTCCGTCCGGGGCGTTGAAGGAAAGCCCCTTGAGCGACTGCGGCGGGCTGGCCGCCAGCATCGCCGCCACCTCGCCGCGCGCGGCCGCGCCCGCCACGGTCGCCAGGTCCTGCTTCGCGGCGCAGGCCGCGTCGTCCGCGCTCGACGCCGTGGTCTGCGGGCCGTTGTTGCCAGAGGGGTCGCCCATCACGTATAGGCCGAACGCGCCGCCGGCGACGATGCCGGCCACGACGGCAGCCGCGATCAGCCATGCGGTCGGCAGGTTCAGTCGTGCATTTGCCATTTTCAGTCTCCGGGGACCCGATACCACGATGAGCGACAGCAAGGCCAGCAACCAGATGTGGGGCGGACGATTTGCCTCGGGGCCGGCGGCGATCATGGAGGCGATCAACGCCTCGATCTCGTTCGACCGCAAGCTCTATGCCCAGGACATCCGCGGCTCCATCGCCCATTCCGAGATGCTGGCCGCAACGGGCATCATTTCGGCCGCGGATCAAGAGAAGATCGCGCAGGGGCTGAACACGATTTTGTCAGAGATCGAGGCGGGCACGTTCGAGTTCTCGGCCAAGCTGGAAGACATCCACATGAACGTCGAGGCGCGCCTTGCCGAACTGATCGGCCCGGCGGCCGGGCGGCTGCACACGGCGCGCTCGCGCAACGACCAGGTGGCGGTGGACTTCCGCCTGTGGGTCAAGGACGAGCTTAGGCGCACCGAGGCCGCGCTCACCGCGCTGATCGAGGCCTTCCTCGACCGGGCGCAGGAGCATGCCGCGACGGTGATGCCGGGCTTCACCCATCTCCAGACCGCCCAGCCCGTGACCTTCGGCCACCATTGCATGGCCTATGTCGAGATGTTCTCCCGCGACCTGTCGCGGGTGCGCGACGCGGTCGAGAGGCTGGACGAGTCGCCGCTCGGCGCGGCCGCGCTCGCCGGCACCGGCTTTCCCATCGACCGCCACATGACGGCGAAGGCGCTCGGCTTCCGCGAGCCGACGCGCAACTCCATCGACAGCGTCTCCGACCGCGACTTCGCGCTCGAATTCCTGTCGCTCGCCGCGATCTGCGCCACGCATCTGTCGCGGCTGGCCGAGGAGATCGTCATCTGGTCGACGCCGCAGTTCGGCTTCGTGCGGCTGTCCGATTCCTTCTCCACCGGCTCCTCGATCATGCCGCAGAAGAAGAACCCGGACGCGGCCGAGCTGGTGCGGGCCAAGACCGGCCGCGTCAACGGCCATCTGATCGGCCTGCTGACCGTGATGAAGGGCCTGCCGCTCGCCTATTCCAAGGACATGCAGGAGGACAAGGAAGCCGTCTTCGACGCCGCCGAGACGCTCGACCTGATGATCGCCGCCATGACCGGCATGGTGCGCGACATCGAGGTGAACGCGGCGGCGATGAGGAAGGCGGCCGGCTCCGGCTACTCGACCGCGACCGACCTCGCCGACTGGCTGGTGCGCGAGGCGGGCCTGCCCTTCCGCGAGGCGCACCACGTCACCGGCCGCGCCGTGGCGCTGGCCGAAGAGAAGGGCGTGGCGCTCGACCGGCTGTCGCTGGACGAGCTCAGGGAGATCGACGCCCGCATCACCGACGCCGTGTTCGGCGTGCTTTCGGTCAACGCGTCGGTGAAGAGCCGGTCGTCCTTCGGCGGCACCGCGCCGGCCGAGGTGCGCCGGCAGATCCGCTACTGGCGCGGCCGGCTGAAACGGGATGCGCGGACCGCGAAAACCCGATAGAACGCTTTCGACATCATGCTGACGGACAGGCACATGCGCGCGGGACACACGATCAGGACCATTCTGCTCATCGCGGCGGCCGCGGCCGCGCTGACCGCCTGCGGCCGCCGTCCCGGCACGCTCGCCAGCCCCTACGAGGCCGCGGTCGAGGCGCGCGAGGAGGCCGAGCGGAACAACCAGCCGCTGCCGCCCGAGCCGGAGAAGCCGCAGGAAGACCGCCGCTTCATCCTCGACGGCCTGATCTAGGAATCCTGCCGGTGAACCATTTCGAGTACCGCGACGGCGTGCTCCACGCCGAGGACGTGCCGGTGCCGCAGATCGCGGCCGCCGTGGGCACGCCGTTCTACTGCTATTCGACCGCGACGCTGACGCGCCACTACCGGGTGTTCTGCGAGGCGTTCGCCGATCTCGACGCGCTCGTCTGCTACGCCATGAAGGCCAACTCCAACCAGGCGGTGATCCGCACGCTGGCGAAGCTCGGCGCCGGGGCCGACGTGGTGTCGGAGGGCGAGCTGCGCCGCGCGCTCGCCGCCGGCGTGCCGGCCGACAGGATCCTGTTCTCCGGCGTCGGCAAGACCGCGGCCGAGATGGATTTCGCGCTCGCCGCCGGCATCCGCTGCTTCAACGTCGAGTCGCTGCCCGAGCTGGAGCTGCTGTCGGCCCGCGCCGTGGCCGCGGGACGCACCGCGCCCGTCTCGCTGCGCATCAACCCGGACGTCGATGCCAAGACGCACCGCAAGATCGCCACCGGCAAGGCCGAGAACAAGTTCGGCATCGCCTGGAAGGACGCACGCGCCGCCTATGCCCGCGCAGCAAACCTGCCGGGGCTGAAGGTGACGGGCATCGACATGCATATCGGCAGCCAGATCACCGAGCTGCAGCCCTTCGACGACGCCATCGCGCTGCTGGTCGAGCTCACCGGCACGCTGCGCGCCGACGGCCACGCCATCGCGCATGTCGACGTCGGC